>JAHBVU010000002.1:300000-358109 GCA_019637315.1 Gemmatimonadales bacterium | reverse complement strand
ATTCGGGCCGCGTCGCGCTGCCACTGCTCGGCCTGCGCGAGCGACACCGGCGACCGAGCGGGCGCACCGTCGCCGGTGCCCGTCTCTCAGGGCTCGTCGGCGGTCGGTCCGTAGATCTGCGGAACCGGGACGTCCAGCAAGCGGAGGTATACCCCCAGCTGGCCCCGGTGATGAATCAGGTGGTTGAGCACGAACGAACGCAGTACCACGACACGCGGCATCGTGAAGATCACGTTGCCGCCGTACTTGAGTGACCACGGCACCCCGAAGGCTTCGTCTCCCGTTCCCGCAATCGCCGCCCGTCCATCCGCCACGTTGGCATCGAACGTCGTCAGCAGCGCCGCAGTCGACTCATACTTTGGCGGTACCCATCCGGTGCCCCCGGGCGGATTCAGGTCGAGTTCGGTTTCGGACAAGGTTGGTCCAATCCAGGTCAGCAGATTGGCGATGTGAGCCGAGAGGTCGCCCAGCGAGTACGACTTGGGGTGGGGTCGCCAGGTGGCGTGCTCGTCGGGAACCCGGGAGAGTACGGTCCGGGTGACCGAGGTTTCGTGGTCGTACTCTGGCAGGACGGCGGCGGAGATACTCATCAAGGGCTCCCGGTCGAAGTGCGGGGTTACGAGAACTCGAGTTCACATTGGGTGGCCAGGCGATGACGGGCGCCGCTTGCCGAGATCGGCAGCGGACCAACCGGTGTGTCCTGCGTAGCGACCGCGATCCGCCCGGTAAAGCCGCGGACGCCCAGATAGCCAGCGACGGTCGAGTGGGCCACTTCCGGCGCGTTGCACTGTCGGCTGAGGTGCGCCAGGACCACCACGCCGAGTCCGTCGTGACAGAGGTCGGCCAGCAGCTCGGCGGCGGCCCGGTTCGACAGATGGCCGCCCGATCCTGCAATCCGGTGCTGTACCGAGACCGGGTAGTCACTGGTTCGCAGCATGATTTCGTCGTAGTTCGACTCGACCACGAGCGCGTCACACCCGCGTAGGAGGTGGCGCAGGCCGAGTGTTGCCCGACCGAAGTCATACGCCACGCCAAGGCGGACTTCCTGGTACTCGACGGCCAGCGCCGTCGGCTCGGCCGCATCATGGATGATCCGGCAACTCTCGATCGAAAACGGGCCCAGCTCAGCAATCGAGCTGCTGCGCAGCATGACTCGGTCGACCCCTTCCGGTGGCGCGAGCGATCGCAAGGTTCCCTCGGTAGCTACCAGCGGCACCCCCAGCCGCTTTGCTATCCGGACTGAGCCGGTGGCGTGGTCGCCGTGTTCATGGGTCAGTACGACGCCGTGGACCCGACTGAGATCGACCCCGACCAGTGTGGCGCGCCGCTCGAGTTCCTTGGCCGTGAACCCCGCGTCGACCAGCAAGGCTCCATCGGGGCCGTCCAAAACGAAGGCATTGCCGCCGGATCCCGAGCCGAGTGCCGACAGCGCGATCATTCACCGAACCGGGTGTGAAGTTCGCGCAACGATGCTTCGATCAGTGGCGTGACTTCGACACCACGGCGAGGCATGATCCGGTTGGCTATGGTCAGGAAACCATCGACGGTGAGACGCCCCGCGGCGGCCCAGGTAAACGGTCGGACATACCGCGGCACCGGGTTGGCGACCACGTTGGCGGCGGCGCCGATGACAGTACCGGTCGAGAGCAGGCTGCCAATCGCGGTCTTGGCGTGGTCGCCAATCAGGCTGCCGAGGTTAGTGCGGCCAGTATCGTAGCGACCGCCCGGCAAGTCGAGACGGATGGGCCCGTAAGTGTTCTTGAGGTTCGAGGTGATGGTCCCGGCGCCCAGATTGACCCAGTGTCCGATGACGCTGTGACCGACGAATCCGTCGTGGCCCTTGTTGGCGTAACCGAGAAAGACAGAGTGCGCCACTTCACCGTGGATCCGACAGTGCGGACCGATCACGGTGTGCCGGATTGCGCCGCCCAGCAACCACGACTGTTCGGCCACATAGAGCGGGCCTTCGAGCCGGGTTCCGGCACGCACCTGGACGCCGGGTTCCAGGACGATCGGCCCCTTGCGGACGTCGAAGACGACGTGGGGCTCGACCGCCGCATCCCGGACGATAATCCCACTCGGGTCGCCCAGGACGATGGCACCGGCCGGGACGCCGTCGTGCGGCTGGTCCACCAGCCCGGCGCAATCCGCAACGAGGAGCTGCTCCAGCGCACCAAGCAGATCGGGTGTGCCGGCCAGGCGGAGCCCGGGAACTTCGAGTCGCCGACCGGGCCGCGCATTGGTCGACCACCGCTCGCCGGGGTCCAGGATCCATCCGACCGTCATGCCATCGATCCCGAGCGTCTGGGGCGCCCCGCTGAGGTCGATCGCATCCCCGATCGGGATAAAGTCGGAACGTACCACGATGGCCGGTCCGGCAATGGTGGCCGGATCGGCCACGGGCAGGGCATCGGCGTCGGTAAACCCGGTACAGGTTGGCGCGACCGACCAGACCTGATCCGCGGCAAGCGCCCGCTGCCACCGTTCCCAGATTCGCCAGGCGCCAGCACGCAGCTCGCCGATGGGGCGAACACCGAGGAAGGGTGCCCACCGGTCGTTCGGGTGCGGCGGGTCGACGACGAATAGCCTGCGCATGATTTAGATGTCCCGGATCCGAGGCTCGAGCCGATCGAGCACAGTCTTGAGGTCCGCGGCCTTGCCGCGCCCGAGAATCAGGAGCCGGCCGTTGGCTTCGACGATCACGAGGTCGCTGACGCCGCTCACCACGATCGGCGTCCGCTCGCTCCAGGCAATGATGCGGGCGGCGTCGACCGCCGAGACATCGCCGACCAGCACGTTGTCATGATCGTCGTGCGGACGCACCCGGCTCAAGGCCTCCCAGGTACCAATATCGTCCCAGGAAAACCGGCCTTCAATGGTAGCGACCGCCTGGCTGCGCTCCAGGACCGCCGTGTCGATGGCGACGGATGGCACGGTCTCGAAGAAGGCGGTCACGTCACCACGATCGAGTGCCGCATAGCCCGCGGCCAGCTCGGGCGCGATCTCCTCGACTTCGTTGCGCAGCACGGTGCTTCGCCAGGCGAACAACCCTGAGTTCCAGAACGCACCTTGCGCGATCAACTCGGTGGCGCGCTGGGCCGAGGGTTTTTCGGTGAAGGCGGCAACCCGGCGACCGCCGCCTGCCAGGGGCGCTCCGGGAATGATGTAACCGTATCCCGTTTCCGGCCTGGTCGGAGTCACGCCGACGGTTACCAGAACCGGCTCGCCTTCGGCGAGCGCAAACGCGGCGTTCCCCGCATCGCGAAAGGGAATCGGATCGGGGACGTACCAGTCGGCATGCAGGGAGAGCAGCACCGCGTCGGGATCCCGACGCGCCGCTTCGTGGGCTGCCCAGAGGAGGGCGGGGGCCGTCGACCGGGCGCGGGGTTCGATCAGCACGTTGGCGGCCGGAAGTTCCAAGGCTGCCTGGAGCGGCGCCGCCAGGTGCGCACCAGTGACCAGCAGGACGCGTTCGGGCGCAACCAGGCCCTCGAGTCGCGCCAGGGTGGCCTCTGCGGTGGACTGCGCATTGATCAGGGGCAGCAGCTGCTTGGGGCGGGCCGCCGTCGACAGTGGCCAGAACCGGCTGCCGGAGCCGCCCGCCAGAATGACGGCCCAGCGCATGCTCAGACGGCCTCGCTCAGCTGAGTGCGGTGCCGGCGGATATCGAAGAGGAGAGCGCCAATGTCCCGCCCAGGCTCGGCCAGCACGACCAGGGAGTGCTGCCGATCGAGTCGGGTCACCACGACCGGTCCGGCGTCGAGTTCCACCACGACATGGCCGGTTGCGTCGCCACCGGCGGCGTGACCGATTTGCTCGGCTTGGGAGAGCAGGGCCAGCGCCAGGGCGGCAACGGCTTCGCCATCAGCATCCGCCGGGAACATGTCGTGAATCAGCAGCCCATCTTCGCTGATCACGGCAGCTCCACGAACGTCGATATAGGACGGCCAACGGCCGATAGAATCGCGAAATGTCATGGCAGGCCGGTGAGGATGGGCGGAGACTACTTGCGGCCTGGGAGCGAAGTCAAGGAACGACTGTGGGTTGACCGAGGTTTGACCCGTCTTTAACCTTCGGATCTATGCGCCTCGTAGTCGGAATGACCGCGGTAGTGGCAGCCCTGACCGCGTGCGGGAATCCGTACGCGATTCTGCCGGCCACTATTCCCAATATGGTCGACACGGTCGAAATCTTTGCCGTTAACGGGACGGGGCTCAACCGACCCAGCGGCTACGTGATGTCCAGCCGGATTCCCGTCCGACTTGGTATCGACGTCACTGCCTACAACTTCGACTTCCTCTATCGGATCGATGCAACGACGGGTCCCGAGTTGGTACCCTACCGGGTGGTAGCGCCGCCGCCACCGGGCTCGTCGACCTTGGGCTTTCCGGGGCTTCAGCCCTCGACCACGGGGTTCGATGCCATACAGGAGGCCCAGCAGGTCGGCTACGTGGTCGACCGGCCGACGCGAATCGAGGTTGGCCAGGTTCTGTACGCCCGCTCGGGTCTTCCGAATGGCTGTTTCCTGAACATCCCGTACTACGCCAAGCTCGAGGTGCTGAGTTTCGACGAGGCCGCCAGGTCGGTGCGTTTCCGCGTCCTCGTCAACATCAACTGCGGCTACCGCCAACTCCAGCCTGGTATTCCCAGGCAGTGATTGATCTCAAGGCATTTCGGCAGGATCCGGAGGGGTTTCGCATCGCGATCCTCCGGCGCCTCGATCCCGCGTTGCCGGAAGCGCTCGACCGCCTCGGCGAGCTCGAACGCGAGTGGCGGGGGCTCGTGGCGCAGGTGGAAGGGCTCAAAGCTGAACGAAATGCGGCCACCGAAGAGGTCGCTCGTCGCAAGCGTGCCAAGCAACCGGCGGATGACCTGATGGTCCAGCTCAAAGAGTCGGGCGAACGGGTCAAGCAGCTCGATGGCGCAGTGCGCCAGGTCGAGGAGGCGTTGCTGCAGGCCGCGCTGGGCATTCCGAACCTTCCGTTGCCGATCGTGCCGGACGGTGACGCCACCGCTAATCAGGTGCTCCGGGCCTGGGGCGAACCGCGGCAGTTCGACTTTACCCCCAGACCACACTGGGAACTGGGCGAGGCACTGGGACTCTTCGACCTGCCCCGTGGCGCCAAGCTGACCGGGTCGGGCTTTCCCCTGTTCACTGGGATGGGCGCCCGATTGGTGCGGGCCCTCGCCAACTTCATGCTCGATCTTCACACCCGCGAGCATGGGTACCGGGAGGTCCAGCCGCCCTACCTGGTCAACCGTAGCACGGCCACCGGTACTGGACAGCTGCCCAAGTTCGAAGAGGATATGTATCGGACCGAGGACGACTTGTTTCTCATTCCGACCTCCGAAGTGCCGCTCACCAACATCCATCGTGATGAGATCCTCGATGCTGCTGTGCTGCCGATTGCCTACACGGCCTACACGCCGTGCTTTCGGCAGGAGGCCTTCTCGCACGGCAAGGATACCCGCGGCCTGATTCGTCTCCACCAGTTCGACAAGGTCGAGCTGGTCCGACTGGTTCGAGCGGAAACGAGCGCGGCTGAGCATGAGCTGCTCACCCAGCATTCGGAAACGGTGCTCCGGCGGCTGGGCTTACCCTACCGGGTTCTCTCGCTCGCCGCGGGCGATATCGGGTTTGCCTCGGCACGTACCCTCGATCTCGAGATCTGGGCGCCCGGCACTGAAGCCTGGCTCGAAGTCTCGAGCGCGAGTGTCTTCACCGATTTCCAGGCTCGCCGCGCGAATCTGCGGTATCGTCCCGCGCCTGGCGCCAAACCCGAGTTCGTCCATACCCTCAACTCATCGGGCGTGGCGTTTCCTCGCACGATTATCGGGATCCTCGAACACTATCAGCAGGCGGATGGCTCGGTCGTTGTTCCCGAGTCCCTGGTTCCGTACCTCGGTGTGGAACGCCTGACGGCCTAGACAGGTTTCGGGGTGGCTTGCCGCCCGATTAGCTTGTCACCGTCCGTCGCGCCGAACCCACGAGCGCTTGCCCTCGACCTTCGCAGAACGCTGCCTCGTGTCCTCTGCCTCCGATCTTCTCGTTGCCCTGAATCCCGAACAGCGAGCCGCCGCCGAGCATCTGACCGGCCCCGTGCTCGTGCTGGCGGGGGCCGGGTCGGGCAAGACGCGAGTGCTGACGACCCGGATTGCCCTGCTGATCCAGGAACATCAGGTCCCGCCTCAACAGATCTTTTCCGTCACCTTCACCAACCGCGCGGCGGGAGAGATGAAGGAGCGGATCGGAACCATGCTGGCCCGTGATCCTACCGGGCTCTGGATCGGCACCTTCCACTCGCTGTCGGCTCGCTTGCTGCGCCGGGAGGCGGAGCGACTCGGCTTCTCCCGCGAGTTCACGATCTACGACGAAGACGACCGCCTCTCGCTGATCAAGCGGATCCTCGAGCAGCGACGACATTCACCCAAGCTGTATCCGCCCAAGCTGGTGCAGAGCCTGATTTCGGGCGCCAAGAACCGGATGCAATCGCCCGAGGATCTGGCGGCGTCCGGCAGCGATCCGCTGACCAGCGTGGCGGCTGACGTCTTTCGCGATCTGACCTCGGCCCTCAAGGCCCAGAATGCGATGGACTTCGACGACCTGATGCTGCATCCGCTCACCTTGTTCCGGGAACATCCGGATCGGCTCGAGTGGTACCGCCGGCGCTTTGCCTTCGTGCTGGTGGATGAATTTCAGGACACCAACAAGGCGCAGTATCAGCTGGTACGGCTGCTGGGTGCGCACCAGAACGTCTTCGTCGTCGGCGATGACGACCAGTCGATCTACGCCTGGCGCGGCGCCGAAGTACGCAACATGCGCGACTTCCAGCACGACTTTCCCGGCAGCCGCCTGATCCGTCTGGAAGAGAACTACCGCAGCACCCAGACCGTGCTCGATGCGGCCAATGCCGCCATTGCCCTCAACACCGGGCGGATCGGCAAGACTTTGCGGACCAGGCGGAAGGGCGGAGACCCGGTCACCGTGCTCGGCGCCGCCGACGAGCGCGACGAAGCCGAGTGGATTGCCCGCGAGTTCGCGGCCCGTCGCTCGGCCGGAGACTACGGCACCAGCCAGATGGCGGTGCTCTACCGCACCAACTTCCAGTCCCGCGCCATGGAGGAGGCCTTTCGTCGGGCGGGGGTGCCGTTTCGACTGGTCGGATCGGTCAGCTTCTATGACCGGCGCGAAGTCAAGGATCTGCTCGCCTACCTGCGCCTGATCGTCAATCCTGCCGACGACGAGGCCTTCCTCCGCGCCATCGGCGTTCCCAAACGCGGCATCGGTGACACCAGCCTGCAGACCCTGCTCGGCGCGGCCGCGGGGTGGCAGAAGCCGCTGCTCGAGTCGGCCGCCATCGGCGACCGGGTTCCCGGCCTCCGTCCCAACGTGCGCGAAGCGCTGCGGCGGTTTGCCGAGCTGATCAACGGGCTGCGTGACCGGGTGGGCGATCGTCAGCCTGCCGAGGTGCTGGAGGCGCTGATCGAGTCGCTCGGGTACGAGCGGATGCTGCTCGACGAGGGCCCCGAGGGCAAGGATCGCTGGGACAACGTCAAGGAACTGGTCGCTGCTGCCGCGAGTTGGTCCGAGGTCGTCACCGACGGCGAGGACACGACAACACCGCTGATGCGCTTCCTGGCGGAGGCTGCGCTGCTGTCGAACCACGATACCCAGGAAGGCGATGAGGTTGGTGTCACGCTGATGACGATGCACACGGCCAAAGGGCTCGAGTGGCCCGTGGTTGCCGTGGCCGGCCTCGAGGACGGTCTGTTTCCGCTGGCCCGATCGACCGAGTCCCAGGAAGGGCTGGAGGAAGAACGGCGTCTGTTCTACGTCGCGCTGACGCGAGCCAAGGACAAACTCTACTTGAGTCACGCCCGGTCTCGGAGGCGCGGCGGGGAGATTCTGCCCAGCATGCCGTCGCGTTTTCTCGAGAGTATTCCGCCGGGCATCGTCGACGAGAAGCGGACCTCGTCACTATTCGCGCCAAGCTGGAAGCAGGCCTCCGCAAGCCGCTACGGGCGCTCCGGCAGCTACGGATCGTCGGGCGGATCCGGACGGACTCCCCAGCGCGGCTGGCAGCCTGAACGGCCCGCGTCCAGGCCGGCTGTGCCGATGCCACGGGTCGAAGCGGAAGAGCAGTCGCAGGACGCCCCGCGCCTGATCAAGGGCGAGCGGGTCCGACATCGCCGCTTTGGCAGCGGCATCATCCAGGGCTTGTCCGGGGCCGGGAAGGACCTCAAGGTGACGGTACGGTTCGACGCCGAGGAGTTCGGCATCAAGCAGCTGCTGGTGGCCTACGCCGGCCTCGAGCGCGACTGGGAGAGCGCATGAGCATCTCACGCCAGGATGTCCTGCGGGTCGCTCGGCTGGCGGAGCTCGACGTTCCGGACGCGGCCGTCGAGCATCTGGCCGCGCAGCTGGCAGAAATCGTCGACTATGTCGGACAGCTCGCCCCGGTCAGTGACGAGGGGACCTCGCTGCCCGTCGGTCCCGAGCAGACCGCGCTCCGACGGGACGTCGTTGCATCGGTTCCGTTGGTTCACGGCATCGAGTCCATCGCCCCTGCGATGGTCGACGGCTTCTTCGTGGTGCCCCGTTTGGCCGCGATGGACGACTGATGAGCTTCCTGGCGCTGGCGCAGGCAGCTGCGGAGCGACTCGAGCGGGCCAGGGGGCTCAACGCCGCGCTGGCGGGAACCCGTGCCGATCTCGAGGCGGAAGCGGTCCGCGTGGCCGCACGCGCCCCTGAAGGCGTCCTTGCCGGCATGCCAGTGGCCGTCAAAGACAACATCGTGACGGCCGAGTTGCCGACGACCTGCGCGTCGGCAATGCTGGCCGGGTATCGATCGCCCTATACGGCGACAGTGGTCGAGCGGCTTCGTGATGCTGGCGGCGTCGTGGCCTGCAAGACCAACATGGACGAGTTCGCCATGGGGTCGTCGAGCGAGTACTCGGCGTTCGGGCGGGTGCATCATCCGCTCGACCCGGCGCTGGTGCCGGGTGGCAGTTCCGGCGGATCGGCCGCACTGGTCGCCGCCGGCGTGGTACCTGCGGCGCTGGGGTCGGAAACGGGCGGATCGGTTCGGCAGCCTGCTGCGTTCTGCGGTATCGTCGGTGTCAAACCCACCTATGGGCGGGTCAGTCGGTTCGGGCTGGTGGCGTTCGGGTCCTCCCTCGACTGCGTCTCGGTGTTTGGACGAGACGTCGACGCGGCTGCCCGGGTGCTGGCGGCGATTGCCGGGCCCGATGCTCAGGACGCGACGACGGTCGCAGCGCCGCCGCTGACGCTGGAACGCCCGCGCGATGATCTGCGTGGCCTGCGATTCGGTTTGCCGCGCGAGTACCTGCCCGCGGATCTCGATCCCGGTATCCGTGCCGGGGTCGACGGCGCGGTCGCGCTCGTGCGCAGCTTGGGGGCAACCGTCGTTGATGTCTCGCTGCCGAGCACTTCCTACGCAGTACCCACCTACTACGTGGTCGCGCCTGCCGAAGCGGCGGCGAACCTGGCGCGGTACGACGGGGTGCGGTACGGCAACCGGAAGATCGGTGCCGCGGGCGACCTGCGGGCCCTGTACCGAGCGACCCGCGGCCAGGGATTCGGTGCCGAGGTTCGGCGGCGGATCCTGATCGGAACCTACGTCCTGAGCGCCGGGTACTACGATGCCTACTACGGCCGTGCCCAGGCAGCTCGGCGCCGGATCGCGCGGGATTTTCAGAATGTCTTCGAGTCTGGCGTCGACGCCCTGCTGACGCCGACGACGCCGACGCCCGCCTTTGCGGCCGGATCCAAGGTCGATGATCCGGTGCAGATGTATCTCGCCGACGTCTTCGTCTGCGGAGCGAGCCTTGCCGGGCTCCCGGCCATGAGTCTGCCGATCGGTACCAGCAACGGCCTTCCCATTGGCCTGCAGTTGATCAGCCCCGCGTTCGACGAGGCGCGGATGCTGGCGATGGCGCAGGTCATCGAGCGGCACCTCGATGCCGCGGCGGAGGTGCGCTGAGATGCCCTGGGAAACCGTCATCGGTCTCGAAGTCCACGTGCAGCTCGCCACCCGCTCGAAGCTCTTCTGCGGTTGCTCGACCGCGTTCGGCGAGCGGCCCAATTCCAATGTGTGTCCGGTCTGCCTTGGCCTGCCGGGTGCGCTACCGGTGCCGAACGAACAGGCTGTGCGGCTCGGCACCCGGGCAGCGCTGGCGCTCGGGTGTACGGTTCACGAGCAGAGTGTGTTTGCCCGGAAGAACTACTTCTATCCGGACCTGCCCAAGGGCTACCAGATTTCGCAATTCGATCGGCCGCTGGCCACGGCCGGGTTGGTTCGTTGCGAGAGCCCCGAACGCGGCCTCGTCAGGATCGGGGTGACCCGGCTCCACCTGGAGGAGGACGCAGGAAAGCTGCTGCACGATCGCGTGCCCGGAGCGACAGCCGTCGATCTCAATCGGACCGGGATTCCGCTCGCCGAGATCGTCAGCGAGCCTGACCTCCGGAGCCCGGCTGAGGCCCGTGCATATCTGACGGTGCTGCGGCAGATCCTGGTCTATGCCGGCGTCAGCGAATGCAGCATGGAAAAGGGCAGCCTCCGGGTCGACGCCAACATTTCGCTACGGCGGCCGGGCGAGTCCCGGCTGGGCACCAAGACCGAACTCAAGAACATGAACAGCTTCGCCAATGTGGAGCGGGCGCTCGAGATCGAGCGGGCGCGCCAGCAGGCGGTGCTCGAGTCCGGCCAGGCGATCGAGCAGGTGACGTTGCTGTTCAACGCGACGACCGGAACCGTCAAGCCGATGCGCAGTAAGGAAGAGAGCCACGACTACCGGTACTTCCCCGATCCGGATCTGCCGCCGCTGGTGCTCGGGGCTGCCTGGATTGCCGCGGAACGCGCCGCGCTTCCGGAGCTGCCCGAGGCCAAGCGAATTCGGTTCGCGGAGCGGTACGGCCTGTCGGGGTACGATACCGGAGTGCTGACGGCAGAACAGGCGGTTGCAGACTACTACGAGGCCGTGGTAGGGGCCGGAGCGGATCCGAAGGCGGCCGCCAATTGGGTCTCGACCGAGGCGCTGCCCGGGTTCAACGAGCAGGGGCGCTTTCCGGTCGCCGCAGATCAGCTGGCGGCGTTGATCAGCTTGGTGCGCACTGGCGCGGTCAGCCATCAGGCCGCCAAGAAGGTGTTTGTTGCCATGGCTGAGACGGGCGAGGCGCCCGATCTCGTGATCGATCGGCTGGGCCTGGGCCAGGTGCGTGACGACGGTGCCCTGGGGGCGTGGGTCAGCGACGTGATTGCCTCACACCCAGCCGAAGTGGAACGGTACCGGCAGGGCGAAGTCAAACTGATAGGGTTTCTGGTCGGCCAGGTCATGAAGAAGAGTCGTGGCAAGGCCGACCCCAAAGCGGTCTCAGACCTCGTTGCAAAGGCACTGGCATGAGTCTCAGCGTTCGGTCGGTTGAGTCGATTCGGTCCGATTTCCCGGCGCTTGCCCGGCATCACCGTGGTGCACCGATAGCCTTCTTCGACGGGCCTGGAGGAACCCAGGTTCCGCAGTCCGTCATCGATGCCATGGTCGATTACCTCGCTCGGCACAACGCCAATACGCATTGGGATTATCCGACCAGCCACGAAACGGACGCGATGATTCAGGCTGCCCGTGAGGCGTTTGCCGACTACTTCCACTGCGCGAGCGACGAGGTCGTCTTCGGGCAGAATATGACCACGCTGACGTTTCACCTGAGCCGAGGCCTGGCCAATGGTTTTGCGCCGGGAGACGAACTGGTGGTCACCGAGCTCGACCACCACGGCAACGTGGCACCGTGGGCGGCGATTGCGCGGGAGCGTGGACTCGTGCTTCGGCGGATTCCCTTCGATCCGGAGACCGGCACGCTCGATACCGACCGCCTGATGGACGCCATGACCGATCGGACCCGGGTCGTGGCGATGGGCTTGGCCTCCAACGCCATTGGGACGGTCAACGACGTCGCGACCGTTTGCCGCGCCGCGCGCGAGCGAGGGGTGCTGAGTTACATCGATGCAGTCCACGGCGCTGCGCATCAGCTTCCCGATGTCCAGGCGTTCGCCTGCGACTTTCTGGTCTGTTCACCCTACAAGTTCTATGGTCCGCACTTGGGGGCGCTCTACGGTCGACGGGAATTGCTCGAATCGGTGGCGGTTCCCAAGCTGGAGCCTGCGCCTGACACCGCCCCGGAACGCCTGGAGACGGGCACCTTGAGCCACGAGGCGATCGTCGGTGCGCATGCAGCCGTCGAGTACCTGGCGAATCTGGCGCCGAGTGCGAACCGACGAGCCTCGCTGCTTGCTGCGTTTGACGCGCTGCACCGCCGCGGCATGGAATTGTTCGAGCGGCTCTGGTCCGGCGTCGGGGAGGTGCCCGGTGTTCGCCGGTTCGGCCTGCCACCGGAGGGCTCCCGCACGCCGACACTCGGGTTTGTGCTCGAGGGCGTGCCGGCGCAAACCGTGGCCCGGCATCTGGCAGATCGCGCGGTGTTCGCCTCGCACGGCGATTTCTACGCCGCAGGCGTCATCGAAGGGCTGGGACAGGCGGAACACGGGATCGTTCGGGCCGGGATCGCCTGTTACACCGATGCTGCTGAAATCGATCGGTTGGTGGCGGGAGTTGCCGAGCTGGCGAAGTCGACGGTGCGTTGAGGGCCTTCAACAGGTAGGCGCGCTGGTACTTCAGCTGGTGGGGCAAGACGGTACGAGGGGCGATCCTATCGCCCCTCGTACCGTTTCGGGTCAACTCTTCTTCGCGGTCGCGACCTTCTTGGTGCCCCGAGGACGCTTTTTGCCCGTGGTTCCCCGAAAGATCTTGCCCTTGCGACTGCGTCGGTCACCCTTGCCCATCGTTCAGTACTCCTGGTGTGTGTGTGTCGTACAAGGCCGGTTTGCCGATCAGCGGCATCCACGGCCGTTCGATCTTTGATGCCTGCCAGAATCCCAGATCGAGGTCCGGGAGCCCAAATCGTTCTTCTGCCGCTTCGATCATATGCTCCGGGACCCAGAGCCCGCCCTTCCAGAGTGCTTCGCGGCGCCACCGTTTGGCCCGACGCAACGGGCCCTCGCCAGACGGGTCCCACTCCCGCGCCACGCCCTCTCGATCCGAGATACCGGCGAGGGTCTGCATCACCACCTCGTACGAAAGGGCGAGGTGGCGCTCGACGTCCTCGTCCGTCAGCAGAAAGCGGCTGACGCCTCGCGCGGCCTGCATCGCGCGTTGCCAGCTCTTGGTGTCGGAGAGGTGGACGATGCTCCGAAAGATACGTCGATTGGTTCTGACGCTGAACAGGGTCGGCGAGATGATGCGCTCGAGGTGCAGATCCGATCCCGAGTGATCCCGCCGAATCAGCTCACGCGCCAGTCGGGCGTAGCGGTCGGTCAGATGCGTTTCGACCCGCAGTTCCCAGTACTGGTGCCCCATGGCCCGGGTGCTGCTGGTCAGCAGCAGCTGCCGGGGAATGAAGTAGTTGTGAGCCACCGTATCCGCGGCCAGATGCGCCAGGTACCCGAGACCGAACGAGCGGAGTGCTTCCGTCTCGGCGTGGTCGAAGGTCTCCTGCCCGACGTTCCAGTAGTGCGAATGGCGACCGGCGGGAACGTAGCGCTTCGCGATCGACGTGTCCGGCGCGATCGAGCCGTAGAGGAAGTCGTGCGGAAACGAGCCGATCAGGGTTGCGACATGGGACGGCAGCAGATGCAGGTTGGCAAGGACTGTCTCGCCCAGAAATACATGCGTGCCATGGGTCCAGGCATAGGCCGTGTCCGGCAGCAACACCGCAGCGATGCAGCCGAGCAGAACACCAGTGACCACCAGCCGCCGAGCGCTCACCGACGGCGTCCCAGAAAACGCTTGATCCGGCTGAGCGCCGACGTCCCGGTCCGGACCGAGCGGAGCGTCGACGCCACGGAAAGTGCCGTTTCCTCGACTTCAGCGGAGACGACCTCGTAGAGCGCGTCGAGATCCTCGAGGCGGTCACGGACTCGGCCCGCGCCCCGCATGGCGCTCTTGCGCAGACGCCGTGAGCTTTTCAGAATGGCACGGACTTCGTCCTTGACCTCGCCGGTTACTTCGATACTCGATCCGACCCAGGCGTTGAGTGCAGTAATGGTCGGCCGCAACTCCTTCCGCAGCTCGGCGACCTCCTTGCCGAGGCTCTCCATCTGATCGGCTGCCTTCTTGCCGGCCATGAGCAGCGCCGCAACGAACGAGACAAAGCCGATCGCAATGATCACGAGCGACAGGGCGATGGTCGGTCCGACCCATCCGGGTACCGTCGTCATATCCACCTCATGGTCCGCATCCTCACAAGATAATGTCCTCGCCTTGACGCGCCGCTAGCCCGGTGGCGAGGTTGTTGGCCATGCCTCCTCGATTCGTCGTACAAGGCGGCCGTCCGCTCAATGGAACGGTGCGCCCCGCTGGAAACAAGAACGCCGCCCTGCCGATCCTGGCCGCAACCTTGCTTGCCGACGAACCGGTCGAGCTCAGCAACGTGCCCCGGATCCGCGACGTCGAGCTGATGATCGCGTTGCTCGAGCATCTCGGCGCCCGAGCAGAATGGATCGGACCCAACCTGGTTCGGGTCGATGCCAGCAGCGTCAGTTCGAAGCCGCTGGATCCGGCGCTTTGCGCCCGAATCCGCGCCTCGATCCTCCTGGCGGCGCCGCTCCTGGCGCGATTCGGTCAGGTGACGCTGCCCCCTCCCGGGGGGGACGTGATTGGCCGCCGCCGAGTCGACACGCACTTCCTGATTCTCGAAGCGCTTGGCGCGACCGTGCGGGTCGGCGACCGGTATGAGATCGAGGCCAAGCGCCTGGTTGGGGCCGACATCTTTCTCGACGAGCCCAGCGTAACGGCGACCGAAAATGCGCTGATGGCCGCGGTGATGGCCGAGGGCACCACCACGCTCCGTAACGCTGCTGCCGAGCCGCACGTCCAGGACCTGGCCCGGATCCTGGTGGCCATGGGGGCGGAAATCGACGGGATCGGAAGCAATACCTACGTGATTCGGGGTGGCCGACCCCTCAAGGGCACCAGCTACGAGATCGGCCCGGATCACATCGAAATCGGCAGTTTCATCGGGCTGGCGGCCGTCACCAACGGTCAGATCGTCATCGACGGGGTTCGCGGGGACGACCTGCGGGCAACTCTGATCGGATTTGACCGACTGGGGATTCGCCCGCGTCTCGAGGGCGGCCGGCTCACGGTCGATCGCAACCAGGAGCGCCGGATCCGATCGGATCTCGGCGGGCACGTGCCGAAGCTCGAGGACGGTCCCTGGCCGGCCTTTCCGGCGGACACCATGTCCATCGCCATCGTCGCGGCGACGCAGTGCGCCGGCATGCTGCTGGTGTTCGAGAAGATGTTCGAGTCGCGGCTCTATTTCGTGGACAAGCTGATCGGGATGGGCGCCCGGATCGTGCTCTGTGACCCGCATCGGGCTGTCATCTCGGGGCCGTCCCCGCTGCGGGGCGGGGTCGTGGAGTCACCCGACATCCGGGCCGGCATGGCCATGCTGCTGGCCGCGCTCGCTGCGGAAGGCCAGAGCGTCATTCACAACGTGGGCCAGATCGAGCGCGGCTACGAGCGAATCGACGAGCGCCTGCGGGCCCTGGGAGCCGAGATCCAGCGTTTCGATGACTGAGGTGGCGGTCCTCGCTGAGCAGACCGTGGCGGGCGCGCCGGTACCGTGGGCGCTGGTGCCTGGCTGGCGGGAGCGCTTCGGCGTCGTGGCAGGCATCACGGAGCGCGGCGATCCGGCAGACCCGTTTGATCTCGGTCTTGCCGGGACGGCCCCGATCGGAGCGGTGCTCGAACGCTGGCGGCGGGTCCAGGAGGCTGTCCCGGGGTTCAGCGGGATTGTCGTGGCCCGTCAGGTCCACGGCGTCACCGTACTCTGGCACGATCAGGCTCGAGCGGGCTGGACTCTCCTCCATGGAGCCGACGGCCATGCCACCGCCGCGCCGGGCCTGTTGCTCACGGTGTCGCTGGCCGACTGCATTCCGATCTACCTGATCGATCCGGTGCGGCGGGCCGTCGCGCTGCTTCATTCGGGCTGGCGGGGCACGGCTGGCGAGATTCTCCGGGCGGGCGTCGAGCTGCTGGCGCAGCGGTCGCGGTCACGCGCCGAGGATCTCGCGGTCCACGTCGGAGTCGGGATCTGCGAGTCCTGTTACGAAGTCGGAGCCGAGGTTGCCTCGGCCTGCGGGCGGCCGCTCGCCGATGGGGCTGCCGGCGGGCTCGACCTCCGCGGGGTGATCGCGGATCAGGCCGGAGCGCTTGGCATCACCGACCTCTCGGTCTCGCCGCTCTGCTCGGCGCACGACGCGGGTCGCTTCATGAGCCATCGGCGGTCATCGGGGCGGGACGGGCGGATGATTGCGTTGCTTGGGCTATTGCCAGAGTGACCGATTACGCGTCACTGGACAGGCAGCAGAGGTCTTTGGCCGGAGCCGGGCGAACCCGGCGGCGCCAGTACCGCGGGGAGCTCACGTAACGGCCTGTCAGACAAGGCCATAGGGCAACCGGGGTCGATTGACGCTCAGGCCCCGCTCGGCTAACTTCAATGTCTGGCGCGGGGAGTTGGGTGATGTGGGGTGTTCCCCCACATTTTTGTTTTCGGAACCAGTTCTGGTCCGTCCCCTCGCCAGAGGGGATGCGCGTTGCAGGTGCCCATCCGCGGTCGTCCTCGAAACGATTCTGGTACCGTAGCGTCGCGAGTCTCGTCGGAGACTCGTGCTCAACCGTGGGCCTCCGAAGTGGGGGAATGTCGATGGCGGGTTCCACCGAGATGCTGGCAGCGTTTCGTGAGCTGACCAATGCGAAGCAACTGGATCGAGCGGATTTGCTCGATCTGCTTCGCGACGGCATTCACGCAGCGCTGGTTCGCAAATACGGCCCGAACGTCAAGTTCGAGATGAACGTCGACGAGTTGCAGGGTGTGATCCGGGTGGCGCGGCTGCGCACCGTGGTCGAGGAAGTCGACGATCCGAGTTCGCAAGTCTCCATCGACGAGGCGCGCTACGAGGACGAGGATTTCCAGGTCGGCGACGTGCTCGAAGAGGATGTGCCGTTCAGCGACTTCGGCCGCTTGGCCGTGCAGGCTGCGAAGCAGCGCATCATCCAGCGGGTCAGGGAAGGCGAGCGCAGCAAGATTCGCGAGGAGTTCGGCGACAAGGTCGGCGAGCTTCTGTCAGGTGAGGTGCAGCAGGTCGAGCGTGGCAAGATCGTGTTGATGCTGGCCAAGTTCAAAGAGGCTGAGGCCATCATCCCGTATCGGGAGCAGAATCACCGGGAACATTTCCACCAGGGCGACACCATTCGGGCCGTGCTCAAGCGGCTCGAAGAAACGCCCAAGGGCCCCCGGTTGGTATTGTCGCGCGCCGATCCGTCGTTTGTCGCGGCGCTGTTCCGGCTCGAAGTGCCGGAAATTGCTCAGCAGATCGTCGAGATCAGGGCGATTGCGCGTGAGGTCGGCAGCCGTACCAAGGTGGCAGTGATCTCCCGCGATGACGCCATCGATCCGGTCGGGGCCTGTGTCGGTCTCAAGGGCTCCCGGGTCCAGGCGGTCGTCAACGAGCTCTCGGGTGAGCGGATCGACATCGTCCCGTGGTCGCCGGATCCGGAGCGGTTTGCGCGGCTTTCGCTTGCGCCTGCGCGGGTGGCGAAGGTCTTTTCCGATCCGGAAACCAAGACCATTCAGGCCGTGGTCGACGAGGATCAACTCTCGCTCGCCATCGGCAAGAACGGGCAGAACGTGCGGCTGGCGTCCGAGTTGACCGGCTGGAAGATCGATCTGTATTCGAGTCGCGAGTGGGTGGAGCGCGGTGGTGAAGGCCCGCTGTTCGCGCTGGCGCCCTTGCCAGAAGATCGGGCGTCGCAAGTTCAGCTGGCCGAGCTCAAGGGGCTCTCGCCGGAAGTACTTGGCGCGCTCGATCGGGGTGGATATCGGACCCTCAACGACATTCTGGATCTCGAGCGTGATGACATCGCCTCGATCGAGGGTATGACGCCTGCGGCGGCGGAAGAGCTGCTTGCCTTCCTGGCGGACCTGACGGCCGACGACGCGGGCGAGGACGCAGTCAAGAGCGAATGACCGGACTGATCGGTCTGCTGGGGCTGGGACTCCGGGCGGGCCATGTGGTGATCGGAGTCGAAGCGGTGCGGCGCGCGCTTCAGGAGGGCGAGTGCCGCTGTATCGTCGTGGCAAGTGATGCGAGTCAGCGGGCGCTGGAAAAGGCGTCGCGGCTGGCGACCGCGCGCGGGGTGCCGCAGATCCCCGGCCCGACGGCGCAGGAGTTGGGGGCCCGGCTGGGCAAGCCCCCGGTGATGGTGGTGGGTGTACGTGATCCTGCGCTGGCAGACGGACTGATCCGTCTTGCCGGAGCGCAGGATGCGATGGAGGCCTGAGTGGTCAAGACGAAAGTCCAAGATCTCGCGACGGAATTCGGAGTCCCGACAGAGCAGCTGATGTCGGTGCTCAAAGACATGCATGTCGTCGTCCGGGGGCCGTTGCACCCGCTCGACGATGCGCAGGTAGCTGCTATCCGGCTCCGCTGGGAGCGCGAAAAGCGCAAGCAGGCTACCGCCGAGGAGCCCAAAAAGACGCGGCGCCGAACCACCAAAGCGAGTGCAGCCCCGGCGGCGCCTGCTCCCGCGGCCCCGACCGCCAAGCGTCGCCGGACCGCGGCCGAAGTGGCCGAGTCCGAAGCCGCTGCGCAGGCTGAGGCCGAGAAGGTCGCGGCCGAATCAGCGACGTTCGAGCGCGAGAAGCCCGTCGTGTTCGAGCGCCCCGAGCCGCAGCCCTCCGCGCCGATGCCGACGCTGGATGAACGGGCCCGCGCTTTGTTCAAAGACCTGCCGCCCGCACCGGAGCCAGAGGCTGAACCGGAGCCGGTCGACGAGCCTCCACCGCCCCCGCCCAAGGCTGTGGCCCCGCCGCCCCCGCCGTTGCCCCCGATTCCGCCGCGGACGGTGTTGCCGCCTTCGGTTACCTCAGGTGGTGAAGGCGGCCCGCCGGCGCGTCGAACTTTCGTACCTCCGCGGGTTCAGCGCGGTCCGGCCGGTCCTCGCCCGGTTTTCAGCAGCACCTCGGGTGCCCCGAACCGTGGTGGCGCCCCGTCGGGCGAGCGCGGCGGTTTTGGCGGGGGGCAGCGCCCCGGTGGTCCCGGGCGTCCGGGAGGTACCTTCAACCGGCCAGGCGGACCGCAGCGTCCCGGTGGGCCGCCCAGGGGTGGCCAGCGTCCCGGCGGCCCGCCCGGACGTCCGGCAGGTCCGGGTGGTGCGCCGGGGGCCCCGGCGCGGAACTTCGGTCCCGATGCGCCGTCCCGTTCGGCGCAGGGTGGTCGGAAGAAGGCCAAGCGGGGGCGGAAGAGCTATGTCGATCAGGATCAGGTGCAAGCCAACATCCTGAAGACGCTCCAGGGCATGAAGGGCGGTCCGCGCAAGCGCCGCTCCGACGAGCCCAGCTACCGCGACATGCTCGCCAGCCGAAGCGCCGAGGAGCGGGAGCGGGAAAAGACCCGGATTCGGGTCAACGAGTTCATCTCGGTGGCCGAACTGGCCGAGCTGATGAAGGTGCCGGCGACGCAGATCGTCCAGTTTGCCTTCAAAGAGATGGGCATGATGGTCACCGTGAACCAGCGGCTCGACTTCGATCAGATCGAACTGATCGCGTCGGAGTTCGGGTTCGAGGCCATGCGGGAAGAGGAGTACGCGGCCGAACTGGGCAGCGAGGCGCCGGAAGAGGCGCCGGAGCTGCTCCAGCCGCGCTCGCCGGTGGTCACGATCATGGGTCACGTCGACCATGGTAAGACCTCGTTGCTCGACTACCTGCGCAAAGCGAACGTGGTCGCGGGTGAAGCGGGCGGGATCACCCAGCACATCGGCGCCTACCATGTCTCGCTGCCGTCGGGCAAGGAAATCACCTTCCTCGACACACCGGGTCACC
Organism: Gemmatimonadales bacterium; assembly: GCA_019637315.1. Taxonomy (NCBI): domain Bacteria; kingdom Pseudomonadati; phylum Gemmatimonadota; class Gemmatimonadia; order Gemmatimonadales; species Gemmatimonadales bacterium. The sequence goes on along the minus strand of JAHBVU010000002.1, from coordinate 338,149 downwards.
AGGCCTTTACCGCCATGCGCGCCCGCGGTGCGCAGGTCACCGACATCGTGGTGCTCGTCATCGCAGCCGACGACCAGGTGATGCCGCAGACGATCGAGGCGATCAGTCACGCCAAGAATGCCGGTGTGCCCATCATCGTCGCGATCAACAAGGTCGACCTGCCGGCGGCCAATATCCCCAAGGTCAAGCAGGACTTGCTGCAGCATCAGGTCGTGCTGGAAGAGTTTGGCGGCAACGTGCTTTCAGCCGAGATCTCGGCCAAGAAAGGCACCGGGATCGACCATCTGCTGGAGCAGATTCTGCTGCAGACCGAGATTCTCGACCTTAAGGCCAATCCGGACTCGGAGGCGTCGGGTACGGTGCTCGAGGCGACGCTCGATCCGGGCAAGGGCCCGTTGGCGACCGTGCTGGTTCAGCGGGGCACGCTTCGGGTGGGCGACAACTTCATCTGCGGCAAGTTCTCCGGGCGCGTCCGCGCCATGACGGACGAACGCGGCAAAGCGGTCAAGCAAGCTGGTCCGTCGATTCCGGTGCGCGTGCTCGGATTCGAGGGTGTGCCGGCGGCCGGCGACAGCTTCATCAGTATCGTCGATGCGGTCGAAGCGCGTGACATCGCGCAGAAGCGACAGCGGCTCGAGCGGGAAGCGCAGAATCGGCGCAGCCAGCGGGGTGGATCGCTCGAGGACATCAGCCGGCAGCTTCAGGCCGGCCGGGTCACCCAACTGCCCATCATCATCAAGGCCGACCAGGGCGGTCCGGCCGAAGCGCTGGCCGACGCGATCTCGCATCTGTCCAACAGTGAAGTGCGAGTCGAGGTCGTGCATCGCGGTGTCGGTGCCATTACCGAGAGCGATGTGCTGCTGGCCAGCAGTTCCGGCGCGATCATCATCGGCTTCCACGTTCGTCCCGACGCCAACGCGAGGGCCGCGGCGGAGCGGGAGCACGTCGATATTCGCACCTACCGGATCATCTACGAGGCTGTCGAGGACGTTCGCAAAGCCCTCGAAGGCCTGCTCAAGCCGGAAGAGAAGGAAATCGTCCTGGGCGAGGCCGAGGTGCTCGAGACGTTCAAAGTCTCCCGGGTCGGCACCATTGCCGGTTGTGCGGTGCGGTCGGGCGTCATTGCCCGGACTGCCAAGGCTCGCGTGGTGCGCGATGGCTCGGTGGTCTACACCGGCACGTTCGGCAGCCTGAAGCGGTTCAAAGAAGACGTCCGCGAGGTCAAGGAAGGGTTCGAGTGCGGTATCGCCATCGAAAACTTCAACGATCTCAAGGTGGGCGATCGGATCGAGGCGTTCCGGGTCGAGGAAGTGAAGCGGACCCTCGCCGCGAGCGCCGGGGCGGAGACCTGATCCCATGGCCGGCCGCTCGGGCAATCGCCGCCGCCCGGATCAGGTGGCTGAGGTGGTGCGTCAGATCGTGGCGGAGGCCCTGATCCACGAGGTCCGGGATCCGCGGGTCCGTTCGGCGACGGTCACACGGGTCGAAGTCACGCCCGATCTGTCGGTCGCCCGGATCTTCGTGACGCTGAGTGGCGAGGGAGAGGAGCAGAAGGCCGAGCTCGAAGGGCTGGAGCGGGCCGCCGGCTTTCTGCGCACCAAGGTGGCGCACGCGCTCGATACCCGGATTACCCCGGACCTGCAGTTTCAGGTTGACCGGGGCCGGGAGCATGCGGCGCGGATCGATCAGATCCTGGCCGATCTCCGGCGCGAGGAGACCGAGTCCTGAACGGAGGGCTTCTGGTGGACAAGCCGGCCGGGATCACATCCCACGATGTGGTCGCGACGGTCAGGAAGCGACTGGGTACCCGTGCGGTGGGGCACACCGGCACCCTGGATCCGTTTGCGACCGGGCTTCTCGTCCTGGTGCTGGGATCGGCGACCCGGCTGGCTCGGCACCTCGAGGGTGCGACCAAGACCTACTGGGCCGAGGCCCGGCTGGGGTTCGCGACAGACAGCGACGATTGGACGGGGGAACCGCTCGGCGTTGCCGTCACCGGTCCCTGGCCGAGTCAAGGACAGGTCGGAGAGGTGTTGGCGCGATTGACCGGCCCGGGCGAACAGCGGCCGCCCGCGTACTCGGCCAAGCAGGTTGGCGGCGTTCGCAGTCACGCCGTGGCGCGGCGGGGTGGTCGACTGGAACTGGCGGCGGTGCCGGTTACGGTGCACGAGTTGACGCTGCTGAGTTATCGGCCGCCACTGCTCAGCTTTCGGGTGACGGTCAGCGCAGGCACCTACATTCGGGCCCTGGCGCGGGATCTCGGGATGCAACTCGGCACCGGTGCTCACCTGACGGCCCTGCGGAGGGAATCGGTGGGCAGGTTCGCGCTGGCCCGGGCGACTCCGCTCCGCGATCTGACGGCCGAGGCGGTGATACCCCCGCTGGCGCTGATCGAGCATTTGCCGAGGGTCGAACTCGCCCCGGATGCTGTGACCCGGGTCCGCCACGGGCAGCGGGTGCCGGGCGGGTTCGGAGCCGGTCCAACCGCGCTGGTGGCCGGCGAACAGCTGGTTGCAATTGCGGAAGCCCGTGATGGGGTTTGGCAGCCGATTACGGTGTTCCCGGCATGAACGATTTGCCCGGATTTCCGCGCGGTGCTGCGGTAACCGTGGGGACCTTCGATGGGGTTCATCTCGGTCACCAGGCGGTGATCGAGGAGCTGGTTCGCCGGGCACGTCAGGCGGACCGACCTGCGGTGCTGGTGACGTTCGAGCCGCATCCGCTGGCCGTGCTGCGGCCCGGTGCCGCGCCGGGGCGGCTCACGACGGCTGATGAGCGCAGCGCCGCGCTCGCCGAGACGAGCATCGACTACCAGGTCGTGCTCCGCTTCGATCAGGCCCTGGCCGCGCTCGATCCGGAGCAGTTCGTCCGCGACGTGCTGCAGGCGCGGTGCCAGATGGTCGAACTGGTGGTGGGCCACGACCACGGGTTCGGGCGGCGGCGGGCCGGCGATCGGGTCATGCTCGAATCGCTTGCTACGGATGGCGGATTCGCGCTGCGAGTCGTTGCCCCCGTGGCGGGAAGTCGAGGCCACCTGGTGTCGAGCAGCGTGATTCGTGATGCCGTGGTCGCCGGCGACTTCGCGGCCGCGGCCGCAGGGCTGGGTCGGCCGTACCGGGTGTCCGGGCGGGTGGTGCCAGGGCAGCGGCGGGGTCGCACGCTTGGGATCCCGACGGCCAATCTGTCGACGCCGGTCGGAAAGCTGCTGCCGCCGGACGGCGTCTACGCGGTGCGGGTGGAGTGGGGTGGTGGTACGGCAGGTGGAATGATGAACCAGGGTACCCGTCCGACGGTCGGAGACGCCACTCGGTGGCTGGAAGTGCATCTCTTCGATTTCGACGGTGATTTATACGGGCGGGAGATCCGGATCGAATGGGTCGCTCCGCTCCGAGCGATCCGGCGCTTTGATTCGCTGGCCGCGCTACGGGATCAGCTCGAGCAGGATCGTGCCAACGCGCGGGCCACGCTCGAGGGGCGCGCGAACCTCTAACGAAGTGTCACCCGTTGACACGCGGTGTGGGAACGATGTTCACGAACTTACGTAACCGATTCATCGTCATCGCGATTCTGATCCTCGCGTCCGGCTTCTTCCTCTGGAACAACAAGCGGAAGACGACTACGCCGACGCATCAGGGGACGATCGTCAATCTTGGACTCGATCTTCAGGGCGGGATGCACCTGGGCCTCGAGCTCGATCAGTCGAACCGGGTATCCAGTGATCCGGCCGGGGACATTCAGCTTGCGCTGACGGTGCTTCGCAAGCGGATCGACGAGTTCGGAGTCTTGGAGCCGATCATCCAGACTGTCGGCGCCGAGCGGATCGTGGTCGAGCTGCCGGGTGTGACGGATCCCGATCGCGCCAAGGCGGTGGTGCAGCGGAGCGCGTTCCTCGAGTTCAAGATCACCGACAAGACCCAGGCGCTCGAGCGCTCGATCGGCATCATGGATCGGACCTTGCGCGACCTCGGGGTGACGGCGTCGGTCGGCGCCACGCCGGCCCGCCCATCCGCGGTGCAGGACCTGCTCGGTGCGGATTCGGCCAAGGAGGCCGAATCCGACAGCGTGATCACCAACGGCATCTTCGCCTCGCTGATTCAGCCGTCGTCGGCCGTCGGCCTTCCCCAGGTGCCCGGCGAATATGTGGTTCGCGAAGGCGCCTACCGTCAGGTGGACAGCCTGTTGCGCCGGCCTGAGGTCCGCCGCCTCTGGCCGCGCGGCATCGACTTCAAGTGGTCCAACGCGCCGATTTCCGCCGGGGTTGAGCAGTTCCGACTGCTGTACGCGCTCGATGAGCGCCCGATCATTACCGGAACCCACCTCGTCAATGCGATTGCGCAGCTGGATCCGCTGACCAATGGCGCGGAGGTCAATTTCGAGCTCGACCGCCAGGGCGGGCGACGGTTTGGCCAGGAAACCGCCCGGCATGTCGGGGATTACATGGCGATCATTCTGGACAACGAGGTCCAGGGTCGTCCCCCGGTGATTCAGAGTCGGATCGAGCGGCAAGGGCGGATTCAGCTGGGCGGCCGCTCGCTGCAGGAGGCGCAGGACCTGGCGCTGACGCTCCGGGCCGGTGCGCTGCCGACCCCGCTCAAGATCGTCGAGGAGCGCCAGGTCGGTCCGAGTCTCGGCGCGGACGCGATTCGGGGCGGCATCATTGCCGGTATCATCGGCGTGATCTTCGTGATCCTGATGATGATTCTGTACTATGCCTGGAGCGGTGTCATCGCCATCGGTGCGTTGATCATCTACACGCTGATGACATTCGCAGCGCTGGCGGCATTCGAGGCGACGCTGACGTTGCCGGGTCTGGCGGGCTTCGTCCTCGCCATCGCGATGGCGGTCGATGCCAACGTGCTGATCTTCGAGCGGATTCGCGAAGAGTTGGCGGACGGGAAGACGGTTCGTCTCTCGGTCGACGAGGGCTTCAAGAACGCCTTGCCGGCCATCATCGACTCCAACCTCACGACCGTGCTGACTGCGCTCTTCCTGTTCCAGTTCGGAACCGGACCGGTGCAGGGTTTTGCCGTGACGCTGATTATTGGTGTCTTTGCCTCGATGATCACGGCGATCTTCGTGACCCGGACGTTCTTCCTGGCCTGGCTCAAGCGGCGTCCGGACATGACGACACTGTCGGTTGGCACCTACCGTGCCTTCAAGAACGCGGCGTACAAGTTCATCGAGAACCGCCGCTATGCCTATATCGTCACGGCTGCGATTCTGACGCTCGGTGCGGTGGCGATTGTCGCTCGCGGCATCAACTACAGCGTCGAGTTTACCGGTGGCACACTGATGCACGTCAAGGCCAGCGAGGCCATCACGGTCGATGCGCTTCGCGGGGGCCTCGAGGCCGAAGGATTTTCGGGAGCGGAGATCCAGACCTTCGGTGCCTCCAACGAGTTCGTGGTTCGGGTCCGGGTCGGTGACAATACGACCGACGCCGATGATACGCAGCAGGCAGGCGCCGCGATTGCGCAGGCGCTGACCAAGATCGTAGGTGCCGGCAACTTCTCGGTCGAGCGAACCGAGGCTGTCGGACCGAAGGTCGGTGGAGAGCTCCAGCAGAAGGCCTTCATGGCCATCTTCTTTTCGTTCTTTGCCGTGCTTGCCTATCTGGCGTATCGCTTCGACTGGCGCTTTGGCCTCGCGGCGGTCGTGGCCACCGTCCACGATATCGGCGTTACCATTGCCTTTATCGCGCTGCTCAAGCTCGAGGTCAGTCTCGTCGTGGTCGCCGCGCTGCTGACCGTGCTGGGTCTCTCGCTCAACGACACGATCGTCATCTTCGACCGAATCCGCGAGAATCTGCGCGATCGTCGCCAGATGAATTTCATCGATCTGCTCAATCGCTCCGTCAACGAGACGCTGCCTCGCACGGTGCTGACCGGTGTCACGACCCTGGGCACCTTGATTGCGCTGTCGATCTTCGGCACCGACGTGATCCGGCCGTTCTCGCTGGTACTGTTCTTCGGCATCCTGCTGGCGACCTTCTCGTCGATCTTCATTGCCGCGCCGATTCTGCTCTGGATCCAGACCAAGTGGCCGCCGGCCGCCGGGGTGGCCGCCTCCGCGGTCAAGCGCGTGGCGGCATCGGCGAAGGCGCAGCCGACCGGGTGACCCCGGGTTGGTAGCCGCGTCGCTGGTCGACACTCATTGCCACCTCGCCGACCCCGGATTCGCGTCCGAGGTTGGCGAGGTGGTGGTGCGAATGAGGGATGCGGGGGTTGGCCATGCGATCGTCATCGGCGAGACGCCGGAGGCTGCGGCCCGCGCCCGTGCCCTTGCCGAGGCCGACTCGGCGCTGTCTGCAACGGCTGGCTTGCATCCGCACCAGGCCACCCGATGGTCTGCCGAGCTGGCACGGTGGCTGGCAGATGCCCTGACTGACCCGCTCGTCGTGGCAGCCGGAGAAATGGGCCTCGACTACCACTACGATCATTCGCCCAGGACTGATCAGCTCGCGGCGCTCGATGCGCAGCTTGAGCTTGCGACTCAGGCAGGCAAGCCGGTGGTCATCCACGCCCGCGAGGCCGACGAGGACATGATTGCCATTCTGCGCAACCATCCTGGTGTTGTGGCGGTGATGCACTCGTTCTCCAGTGGCATCGGCCTCTTGCGCAGCGCCGTTCGGCTTGGGCACTATATCTCGTGGAGCGGCATGATCACGTTCAAGTCGTGGCAGCAGGACGACGCCGTTCGTGAGGTACCCGAGGATCGTCTGCTGGTCGAGACGGATGCGCCCTACCTGGCGCCGGTGCCTTTCCGCGGCAAGCGCAACGAGCCCGCCTACGTCGCCGCCACGGCCCGGAAGCTGGCCCAGATCGTCGGTCTGTCGTTCGAGGAGATTGCCGTCCGGACTTCCGCCAATGCCGCTGCCGTCTTCGGTTCCCGGGTTGGCCCTGTCTCAAACCGTATCGCGTAAGGTGTGTCCCGTGTCCATTGTTCCGTCAGACATCGCCATCGCTCAAGCCGCCACCCTGCGTCCGATCGCTGACGTCGCCGCAGAGGTCGGACTTGCAGCGGATGAGATCATTCCGTACGGGAAATACAAGGCCAAGATCAGCGCCGAGGCGATTCGCGCCCGGTCACCCCGGGGCAAGCTGGTGCTGGTAACCGGGATCAACCCGACACCGGCGGGCGAGGGCAAGTCGACGGTGACCGTCGGCGTCAGCCAGGCGCTCCGGCGGCTCGGAAAGAAGGTCATGGTCTGCATTCGGGAGCCGTCACTCGGCCCCATCTTCGGGGTCAAAGGCGGCGCCGCCGGCGGCGGGTATGCGCAGGTCGTTCCGATGGACGAGATCAACCTGCACTTCACGGGCGACTTCCACGCCATCACCTCGGCGCACAACCTGCTCTCGGCGATGCTGGATAACCATATCCACCATGGCAACGCCCTGGGCATCGATTCGCGGCGGATCAGCTGGCCGCGCACCATCGACATGAACGATCGTGCGCTTCGGCAGATCGTGGTCGGGATGGGCGGCTTGAACGGCGGTCCGACCCGGGAAGATCGGTTCGTGATCGTGCCAGGCAGTGAAGTGATGGCCGTGCTCTGCCTGGCAACCGACCTGCAGGACCTCGAGGCGCGGCTCGGCCGGATTGTCGTGGGTCTGACCCGCGACAAGAGGCCGGTTACTGCAGCCGATCTCAAGGCCTCGGGCGCCATGACGTTGCTGCTCAAGGACGCAATCCTGCCCAATCTGGTACAGACCCTGGAGGGGGGCCCTGCGCTGGTGCATGGCGGCCCGTTCGGCAATATCGCCCACGGCTGCAATTCGCTGGCGGCGACTCGGCTGGGTTTGTCTCTGGCCGACATCGTGCTGACCGAGGCGGGCTTTGGGGCCGACCTGGGCGCCGAGAAGTTCCTCGATATCAAGTGCCGGCTGGGCGGCCTCACGCCGGAGGCGGCCGTCGTCGTGGCCACGATTCGGGCGCTCAAGATGCACGGCGGCGTCAAGAAGGACAGCCTGGGAACGCCAGACGTTGCGGCTCTCGAGCGGGGGCTCGTCAATCTCGAAGCGCATGCCGCGAACCTGGCCAAGTTCGGCCTTCCCGTCGTCGTGGCGCTCAACCGGTTTACCAGTGACTCGCAGGAAGAGATCCAGTGCGTTCTCGACGCGGCCGCCCGCTGGGGCGTCCGGGCGGCGCTCTCGGATGTTTGGGCGGCCGGCGGTGCCGGCGGCGAGGCCGTGGCGCAGGCGGTGCTGGAAACGCTGGTCGAAGGCCAGGCGGCCTTCCAGCCGATTTACGATGCGGCGCAGCCGATCAAGGCCAAGATCGAGGCCATTGCGCGGGAAATCTACGGCGCCGATGGGGTCGACTACCTGGCCGCCGCGGAGCGGAATATTGCGCAGTGCGAAAGCATGGGACTCGGCAATACGCCGATCTGTATTGCCAAGACGCAGTACTCGTTTTCCGACGACCCGACCCGGCTCGGCCGCCCTTCGGGATTTCGGATTACGATCCGGGACGTCTATCCTTCGGCGGGCGCCGGTTTTGTGGTGGCCCTTGCCGGGGAGATCATGACGATGCCCGGTTTGTCGAAGACGCCATCGGCTGAGGCCATTCGGGTTCACGCCGATGGTCGGATCGAAGGTCTGTTCTAGGCGGGATGGAACTCCATTTTTCGAGGATGAGCATGTCGAACATCGATATCATCGCGACCGACGCGGCCCCCAAGGCGATTGGTCCGTACTCGCAGGCAACCGCGGTCGGCAACCTGGTATTCACGGCCGGGCAGATTGCACTCGACCCGGTCACGATGGAAGTCGTCTCCGGCGAGGTCGGTCCGCAAGCGCGCCAGGTCTTTGCCAACCTTGCCGCGGTCCTCAAAGCGGCCGGTACGGATTTCAGCCGGGTCGTCAAGACGACCGTCTTCCTGGCCGACATGGCTGAGTTCGGCGTTGTCAACGAGATCTACGCGGAGCACTTCGGCAGCCACCGTCCGGCCCGCTCGACGGTGCAGGCGGCCGGTCTTCCGAAGGGCGTTCGCGTTGAAATCGAGTGCATCGCCCTTCGCTGAACGGATTGTCGTCTTGCGCAGTATCTGGCTGAGCCTGGCGCTCGTTCTGGGCGCGGCGGCGGGCGGAGCGGGGCAGGCCCCGCTTGCCGGGCCGCCGCCCTCGGGCGAGTCGTTGCTGGTTCAGGGGGCGTCAGCGCAGCTGCCGGCATCCGCCGATACGTTGTCCTACCTGGCCCGCCCGATCAAGCCGCTCAAAGCGTTCTTCATGTCGCTGGCCGTGCCTGGCTGGTCCCAGGCGCGGCTCGACCGGAAGCTGACCGGAGCACTCTTCATTACCGTCGAAGGCCTGGCCGTCGGGATGACGGTCAAGACGATTCGCGAGCTCAAGTACCTCGAACGGGTCGGGGCCGACAGCGCCCGAATCGTCAGCAAGCGTAGCCAGCGGCAGGACTGGCTCATTCTGCTCGGCTTCAATCACCTCTTTTCGGGGATCGAGGCGTTCGTGGGCAGTCAGTTGCACGACTTCCCTGAAGATCTTCGCCTGCGCGCCGTGCCGATGCCGGCAGGCGGGATTGGGTTTCAGGCCTCCGTGCCGTTCCGCTGGCCCTGAGGCAGGTGGGGCCGTCCGGCAGCAGGGAGGGAGCGGTCATACTGATGGAGCGTCACACCGGATCCGTCGACGACCGCGAAGTGCTGCCCGTCCACCCACGCGCCAGGATTCAGGTACCAGCGTCCCGGGAACATCTCGATTGCTGCGGTGCGATGAGTATGTGACATCACCAGCACGCCGACGTCGGGGTGGCGCTGGAGGTGGTCACGCGCCCAGGCCACCTGCTGTTCCTGCGCATGATCCAACACAGCTGGATCGCGGGTCGAGTCCGCCAGATGACGACTCATCCGGTCGACCAGCCAGATGCCGAGGTCAGGGTGGATGATCCGATAGAGCCAGCTGGTGAGTCGGTGGCGGGTAATCCGGTGCATGATCGCAGAGGTCCGATGAACCTCGGTGAGGCCGTCGCCGTGCACGGCGGTCACTGAACGTCCGGCCGCGGCAAAGCTGACTCGATCGGCTGCGTACCGGATCCCCGCGTCACGTTCCCAGAACGAGTCGCCCCAACGGTCGTGGTTGCCGCCGGTCATCAGGATCGGCATCCGGCGGGCCAGCACGGCCAGGGCGGCGGTGATCGCAAAGTTGCGCCGGGGAATGACCCGACGGTAGGAAAACCAGAAGTCGAAAAGGTCGCCGTTGATCAGGAGGCAGTCGCCGAGAGACGGGACCTGATCCAGGAAGTCAAGGAAGGCCAGGTCGGTGGCTGCGGGCGACGCCCCGAGGTGCACGTCCGACACCACGACGAGCTGGGTACCGAGCATCGGCCGAAGATACGGCCATCGAGGAACGCATGGAAGCGACGGGGGCGATTTCAGCCATCGATCTGCGCGTCAACTATAGCGAGACGGACCAAATGGGGGTGGTGTACCACGCCTGTTATCTGATTTGGTTCGATCGGGCGCGGACCGAGCACCTGCGACAGACCGGGACCACCTACGCGGACCTGGAAGCGCGCGGCTTCCGGCTCGCCGTTGGCGAGGCGCGGATCCGGTACCGGCAACCGGCCCGCTACGACGACGTGGTGCGAATTCGTTGCTGGGTCAGGGATCTTGCCTCACGGCGGATCGTCTTCGGATACGCCGTCGAACGAGCCGAGACCGGCGAACTGCTTGCGACGGGTGAAACCAGCATGCTGGTGCTCGATGCCCGCTTCAAGTGGAGCCGGCTGCCTGCCGAGGTCGCCGAGCGGCTGCCCGTCTCGGCCGACCCGGTGCGCCTCTAGCTTGGCGTCGTTGCTGCAATGACAAACCCGGCACGTTCCGCTATCATGATGCCCATGCGGCCGGTCCTCATCCTTGGCCTGATCGGGCTAGCCACCGGATGTGGCGGCGCCGGGCAGATCCGTCTCCCCAAACCGAGTGGCTTCGTGCCTGGCGAAGCCGGGGCGGCGGCCGAGTGGGCGCGCTCGACCTTGCCGGATGGTGCCCGCGACATTCGGTTCCGCTGGCAGTTCCGGGACGACAAGGGCGCCGCAGGCGGGCGCGGGCGGATTCGGCTGGCCGTACCCGACTCGGCGCGGCTCGATGTTCAGGGGCCGCTTGGCACCGGACGCGCTGCAGCTCTGGTGGCCGGTGATACTGCCGTGTGGGCGCAGCCGGAAGACGACGTCAAGCGCCTGGTGCCGAACTATCCGCTCTTCTGGGCCCTGCTTGGGGTGGTGCGGGCGCCGGCCAACGGGGCGGCCGTACTCCGGTCGGCCGATCCTGAGCTGATTGCCTGGCGGTACCATCGGGGGCCCGATACCCTCGACTATGTTTGGATGGCGGGAACCCCCGACAGGCTGATTGCCCAGGTTCGAGAGGGCGGGCGACAAGTGGGTACCGTCGAGACGGTTTTCGGGCCTGACGGGCAGCCGGTTTCCGCCCGCCTGATTGTACCCGATGCACCGGCACGGTTGGATATCACGTTTTCGTCGATTCAGAAGGCGACGTCCTTTGATCCGGATACCTGGACTCCTCCTCAGCCTTAGTCTGGCCGTTGGCCTGGGCGGATGCCTCTACGGGTTCGGCGGGGGCACTGGCTTTCCGCCCGGCATCAAGACGGTCGCGGTGCTTCCGTTCGACAATCTGACGCCGGAACCGACCCTCACCAACGAGATCAATCGCGCCGTTCGCGAAGCGGTTCAGGGTCGGCTCGGTCTGCGGCCCGCCGGCGAAGCGCAGGCCGATGCCATCGTGCGCGGAACGATCCAACGCTACGACCCCGACATCCCGATCGCCTTCTCGGGCGACCAGAATCAGCGGGTCGAGGTCAGCCGCCGCAAAGTGCAGATCGTGATCAACGTCCAGATCCTCGACCAGCAGAACAACAAGGTGCTCTGGGAACGAAACGGTCTGTCCGTCGAAGGCGACTACACCAACAATGAAATCGACGGACGCCGCCGTGCCATCGAACGGCTCATCACCGATATCGTCGACGGGGCGCAGTCCCAATGGTAGCGACCGGTCGCCGCGGGGTCAGCACGACGGGGTGTTTGTTCTCGCTGCTCGTCGTCGCCGTGGTCGTCTACTATGGCCTCAATCTGGGCCAGGTCTGGTGGCGCTATTACGAACTGCGTGACCGAATGAAAACGGCGGCGCGCTTCGCCAACATGACCACTGATGCGCAGATCGTCTCGCAGCTGCAGGGCGATGCGTTGGAGTTGTCGATCCCCGGCACGCCGCTGCGCTTTCGGGTGGTGCGGACCGAGCACCCGAACGCGATCTCGATCTCGACCAGTTATGAAGAGCGGGTCGAGCTGCCGTTCATACACCGAACCATCTCATTCAAACCATCGGTCGACCAGCGACTGTGACGACGGCACGCGCCACGGCGGACAAGGTCCTGTCTCTCGACGATGCGATCCGCTGGCGGCATCAGGCGCCGACGCCGGTCGTCTTTACCAACGGCGTCTTCGATCTGCTGCATGCAGGACATGTCGACTACCTCGAAGCTGCCCGCGCACTCGGCGGGTCCCTCATCGTGGGCGTCAACAGCGATGGGTCGGCCGCCGCCCTGGGCAAGGGTCCCGGTCGTCCGTTCGTCGGCGCCGTGGAGCGAGCCCGTCTGCTTGCCGCCCTCACTGCGGTGGATCGGGTCGTGGTTTTCGAGGAGTTGACACCCTCGGCCCTGATCGACGCGCTGGCGCCCGATATCCTGGTCAAGGGCGGCGACTACACCCGTGAGATGGTCGTCGGTGCGGAGGCCGTCGAGGCCCGGGGCGGACGTGTCGAGTTGATTCCCTTGACTCCTGATCGATCAACGACCTCACTGGTGGAGAGAATTCGTCATGCGTCCTGACGGCCGATCCGTAAGCCAGCTTCGGCCCGTCGTGCTGGAGCGAAATGCCAACCCGTATGCCGAAGGGTCCTGCCTCGTTCGTTTCGGCGGTACGCTGATCCACTGCACGGCATCGGTGGAAGTCGGGGTTCCGCCGTTCAAGAAGGGCTCAGGGCAGGGCTGGGTCACTGCCGAGTACGCCATGCTGCCGCGTGCCACGAGCGAGCGCACCAATCGTGAACGCAACGGGCCGGGCGGCCGGAGCCAGGAGATCCAGCGATTGATCGGCCGTTCGCTGCGTGCCGGGATGGGACGCTGGGATTTCGGCGAGTACACCATCAAGATCGACTGCGATGTTTTGCAGGCCGACGGCGGGACTCGCACCGCGAGCATTACCGGAGCATCGGTGGCGCTGGCGGATGCCTGCAGCTGGCTGGCGGAACGCACCGGTAAGCCATCGCCATTCGGACAGCTGGTGGCCGCGGTGTCGGTAGGCGTCGTCGGTGGGGAAGTCTGTCTCGACCTTGCCTACACCGAAGACAAGGATGCCGAGGTCGATGCCAACGTCGTGATGCGCGCACCTTCCGACCTCGTCGAGGTTCAGGGTACCGGAGAGCAGGGAGTCTTCTCGCGGGCGCAGCTCGATCGAATGCTCGACTTGGCCGACGCGGGCTTGGCGGAGCTCTTCGCGGCCCAGCGAAAGGCATTGGGATGGTAAAGCTGCTGGTCGCTACCCGGAGTGCCGGCAAGCAGCGCGAGGTGCGACGATTGCTCGCGGACGCGCCGTTCGAAGTCGTCTTCCCTGATCAGGTCAACGCTTGGGAAACCGAGGCAGAAGAGCTGCTCGAGCTGCACGACTCCTTCCAGGGCAACGCGCGAGCCAAGGCCGAGTTCTTCGTCAAGCGGACTCGGCTGCCGACCGTGGCAGACGACAGCGGCCTCGAAGTGCTGAGCCTGGGCGGCGAGCCCGGCGTCCGGTCAAAGCGTTGGGCCCAGACTGCTGGATCCGCAGCCGAGATCGACGCTGCCAACAATACCATGCTGCTGCGCAGGCTTGCCGGCGCGACGGAGACCCGGCGGCGGGCCCGCTATCGTTGCGTCCTCGTCCTGTATCGCAGTCCGTCGTCGATTCCGGAAGTATTCGAGGGAAACTGCTACGGGTCGATCACCGAGGAGGCGCGCGGTGATAACGGCTTCGGGTACGATCCCTACTTTCTGAGTGACGATCTCGGTCTCACCTTCGGCGAAGCAAGCGATGGTGACAAGGACCGCGTCAGTCATCGCGGCAATGCGTTTCGCGCGCTGCTGCAAGCGCTGACATCCCGCCCACTTTAACCAATCGACGACCTGTGTCCATCATTCCAGAGAATCGCCTTCGGCGCCGCTTGGCCTCGGCGCCTGTGGCGGTCGGCACCATGCTGGCTGAGATCCGTCAACCATCGGTGATGCAGGCCCTGGCCAATGCCGGTTTCGATTGGGTCCTGATCGACAACGAGCACGGGACCTTTACCACCGAGTCGATCGCGGAGCTGTCGCGGATTGCGCGGCTGGTGGAGGTCACCCCGATCGTCCGGGTGCCTGTATTGACCTACGAGCAGATTGCGCAGGCCCTCGATGCCGGTGCGCAGGGCATCATGCTTCCGCGCATTACCTCGGCGGAGGAGGTCCGAGCTGCGGTGGCGATTGCCAAGTATCCGCCGGAGGGCCGGCGCGGCAGCGCCATGGGGCGCGCCCACACCAACTTTCGGGCCGCCGACGTGGTGGAGACGATGGTGGCCGCCAACCGCGAGACCTTCGTGATCGTGCAGATCGAAACACGCGAGGCCGTGGAGGGGCTCGATGAGATCCTGAGCGTGCCTGGCGTCGACGCCGCGCTGATCGGGCCGAACGACCTGGCCATCGCGCTCGGGGTGCCCGGGCGGATGCGCGATCCTGTGCTGGAGCAGGCGATCGAGCGCACCATCGAAGCCTGCCGGGCGCATGGCGCGCTTCCCGCGATCCACACCAACGACGTGGCGCTCAGCGCCGACTGGGCTCGCCGTGGCATGCGCCTGGTGAGCATCTCGACCGAGATGGGGTTCCTGCAGGCGGCTGGCAAGGCGGCCGCCGATGCGGTGCGGGGAGCCTGACGCAGCACGGCCCAATTCGACGGGATCACGGGAGCATCCCGGCGCTCAACGCCAGCCGAGCGCCGGAGCGACTTGTCCCAGGATCGCCTCGATGAAGTGGACGTTGTAGTCGACGCCCAACTGGTTCGGCACGGTCAGGAGCAGCGTGTCGGCTTCGGCAATGGCTTCGTCTTTGGCCAATTGCTCAATCAGCGCCTCGGGCACCCCCGCGTACTGGCGCCCGAAGATCGCTCGGGTGGTCGCGTCGATGACGCCGATCTGGTCCTCGGTCTGGCTTCCGGTTCCGAAGTAGGCGCGATCACGGTCGTCCACGAGCGGAAAGATGCTGCGACTCACCGACACCCGAGGTGTGCGGGTGTGGCCTGCCGCCCGCCACGCCTCGCGATAGGCACGGATCTGGGTCGCCTGCTGGACGTGGAACGGCTGCCCGCCTTCATCGTCTTTGAGGGTGGAACTCTGCAGATTCATGCCGAGCGTCGCGGCCCAGACCGCCGTGGCGTTTGAGGCGGCGCCCCACCAGATCCGGTCCCGCAGCCCCTCCGAATGAGGCTCGATGCGCAGCAACCCCGGAGGGTTCGGGAACATCGGGCGCGGGTTGGGACGGGCAAATCCCTCGCCGCGAAGCAGGTCGAGCAGTTCCTCCGCATGCCGCCGTGCCATCTCGGCGTCCGTCTCCCCGTGGGCCGGCTCGTAGCCAAAGTAGCGCCATCCGTCGATGACCTGCTCCGGCGATCCGCGGCTGATGCCCAGCTGGAGTCGACCCCCGGCAATGAGATCGGCAGCGCCCGCGCTCTCGGCCATGTACATCGGGTTCTCGTAGCGCATGTCGATCACCGCTGTCCCGATCTCGATCCGGCGCGTCTTGGCACCGATGGCCGCAAGCAGCGGAAACGGCGAGGCCAGCTGCCGGGCAAAGTGATGCACCCGAAAGTAGGCCCCGTCCGCGCCCAACTCCTCGGCCGCGACGGCGAGGTCGATCGATTGTACCAGCGCGTCAGAGGCAGTCCGGGTCTCGGAGTGGGGCGTGGAGGACCAATGGCCGAAGGAAAGGAAGCCGATCGATTTCACGGGCCGACCGCGCCGAAGCATCGCACGCCGACCCTGCGATTGATGGAAGCCATAGCGCAATATACGAGCAGACCGCACTCGCCACGATTGCCTGCTCCGTCAGCCGCCTCGAACAGGCAATCGACCGGAAAACCGGAACCCGGACTCAGGGTGCCATGCGGACGCCCAGGGAGTCCTTATCGATCGAGACGACGGTCGCCGCTCCGCGGCGTCTGAAGGTGAAGACCCGGCCCGCGTGTTTGACGATATCCGAGTCGATCACGAAGGTCGAGTCGCTCGTGGCAACCAATCGCGAATCCACACCTTCGAAATCCGTGACCAGTGAATCGCCCTGACGGGTGAAGCTGGTGTACCCGAATCGGGTGTCGTACCGACCTGCCCAGCGATCGAGCGCGGCTCCGCTGATCCCGACCGGGGCCGGGATCGCGGGCGGAGTACCGGACCAGGGCGCAACCGGCATTGCCTCGCCACCGGCCACGATCGAGAGAACGCTGCCCACCAGGGGAATCGAGCCGTAGTCCTCACGGTTGAAGGCAAAGCCAACTGCGGTTCGTCGTTCCGGCAGGATGACCCAGAACGTCACCATGGTACTGACTGACCCCGCCTTCTTGACCGTCAGCGCACCAAACGATGAATCCACCTCCCAACCGAGACCATAGTGCGTTGGGCCACCCAGCTCGCTCTCGGCGGGAGCCTGGCCACGCAGCGCCTCGCGAATCAGCTCGGGTGTCAGGAACTGACGCCCATCCTCGGTCCGCCCATCGTTCAGCATCGCCACCAGCAGGCGCGCCATGTCCCGTGCCGTCGAGACCACCATGCCTGAGGGACCGTAGTCGCGTGCCACTGAGGGCAGGCCCGGATGGTTGCGGGTCCGATACCCGTCGCGGTAACCGGTCGTGAGGTTGGGAACGGTCCAGAACTCAAGAGTCGTGCTCGTCATGCCAAGCGGCGCAAAGACTTCGCGGCTGAGGAACGTTTCGATCGAGAGGCCACTGACCCGCTGCACGACGTAGCCTGCCAGCGCCCAGCCGCGATTCGAATAGGCATACCCCTCGCCCGGCGCAAACAGCAGCGGTTCGGCCGCCATCGTTCCGACCAACCGCTCCAGCGCTCCGTCGTCGACGATCGACGGTCGCTGGTACGCCGGGCCCGAGAATCCAACCGGCAGCCCGGATCGGTTCGTCAGCAGGTGGCGGAGGGTCATGGTCTCAGCGCGCGGATCGGCGAATCGCACCTCCGGGATGTACCTGGCGATCGGGGTGTCGAGCGCCACGGCGTTCTGCTGAACCAGCCGCAGCACCGCGAGCCCGGTGATCGGCTTCGACGTCGAGCCGATCACGATTGGGGTCGAGTCGGTCATCGGTCGGCCAGTCTCCAAGTCGGCCTTGCCGTGTCCTCGGCTGTAGCTGACCCGGTCACCCTCGACAACCACGACAGCGGCCCCGGGAATTTCCCGGCGGGCCAGGGCGTCCTCGATGGCCTGGTCAAGCGCAACGGTATAGGGAGCAGGCGGGGGAGCCGCCTCCCCGGCACAGGAGGCAAGCATCAGCACAACTGGTCCGATCAGCGAGAGTCGGCGGAGCATCAGGTTTCCCTCAGCAGGCATGAACAGGCGGATGACGCCACGTAGCCGATCCGCTAGACTTCGGCGTCCGTCTCCGGCTCAGCCCGGAGACGATACAGGAAAATAACGAGTGTTGTTTAATTGTCGAGGTCGGTATGGCTCGGGTGGCCGGGCGCACCTTTACACGCGAAGAAGTCACCGAAGCGGCTTGGCGAGTCATCCTTCGCGATGGGCTGCACAAAGCCAGCGTGCGCGCCATTGCGGCCGAACTGGGCGCCACCACTGGCGTCGTGACCTACCACTTTCGTGACAAGGCCGATCTGCTGTTGATGGCGCTGGATCGGCTGGGGGCGGCGGTCATTCGGAACATCGATGCTGCGCTCGACGGCGCGCTCGGGCTCGACCGGGTCCGTCGGATTCTGAGTGTGACGCTCCCGCTCACCCCGCGGGAAGTCAGCGGTCTCCGGCTCTGGATCTCGTTTGTCGGGCTCGCCATGAGCAACAAGCGGCTGCGGGAAGAGCACCAGCGCCGCCTGGAGATGATGCACGAGCGATTGGCCACCGAACTCCACGCGCTTCGCAACGCCGACGCTATCCCGGCGAGCATCGACCCGGCACTCGAGGCTGATGCGCTGCTGGCATTGTCCGACGGGATCGGTCTGGGCTTCCTGCTGCGTCCCAAGGACTACCCGCCGGATCGGCAGTGGGCCATCGTCGAGGGGTATCTCGGTGGGCGATACGCGGTTCCGGAACGTTCCCCAGTGCCGCTTCACCGGCGGCCGCGGTAAATTATCAGGCTGGACGAAATCGGGGCGTAGCGCAGCCCGGTAGCGCGCCTGCCTTGGGCGCAGGAGGTCCCGGGTTCGAATCCCGGCGCCCCGATTGTAGAGCGAGCGGCCGTGAGGCCGCTCGCTTTGCTTTCGGGACGCGGAGCTCTTGGCCTCCGGCGTCGCAACGCCGAACCGGTCGCGGCCTGATGGCAGGCTGGGCTTAACTGCCCGGGGCCCGCGGTTCCCTCAGACCCCGAAGAAATGCTACGAGCGCCTGGAGGTCATCGGCCGACAGCTGGTCGTAAGCTCGCTTGCGCACCTTGGGGTTGACCTCGCGAGGCGCCACAATCCACAGTCGGATCGTATCGGCGGACAGGCGCGACCCAACCCCGTCGAGGGGGTACCGCCGGTTCCCCTCTCCCGCGATCGCGTGGCAGACCCGACATCGCTGCTCGTGGTACACGCGTTTGCCCCGGGCAACTTGCGCAGCGGAGTCTTGGGCCACCTGCTGTGCCGAAAGCGAAGCAGCGGCGAGGAACGACGCCACGGCTCCGGCGAAGATGCGGATCAGCGCTACTCTTGATCGCGGTACCATAGTTACCCCCTCTGCAGAGCGGCAAAGAGTATCGCCAGCAAGACGACCACAAGTCCGGTTCCGACCGCCAGCAGTTTCGCCAGTGTGCAACGCATGGCCACCTCCCTCGGCATCCCGGCCTAGCCGTCTCGGCTTGGAGCTCAGACCAAGTTAAAGAGCTCCGAATGTATCCGTCGGAGTGGAACGCCCACCGATTTCAGCAGTCGTTCCATCGCCTGGGTCATCGCCTCCGGCCCGCAGATGAAGTAGTGCGGCTGACCGCGGTCGCGGGGCAGATGCCGTTCCAGAATCTCCCGGGTGATCCAGCCGTGCTCGCCCGACCATCCTTCGGGTGGCTCGTCGAGCACTGGTACGACGGTGAGCGACAGACGAGTCGTCAGCTCGTCGAGTGACTCCCGAAACGTCATCCGGTCCCACCTGCTGTAGGCGTACAGCAATAGCACGGGGTGCGGGTAGGCGCGATCTGCCAGCCCCCGCAGCATGCTCATGATCGGTGCGATCCCGATACCTCCCGCGATGAACACGTAGTACGTTGCCGGGTGACGATCGATCGTGAAGGCGCCATAGGGCCCATCGACATACCCG
Source organism: Gemmatimonadales bacterium (assembly GCA_019637315.1). Taxonomy (NCBI): domain Bacteria; kingdom Pseudomonadati; phylum Gemmatimonadota; class Gemmatimonadia; order Gemmatimonadales; species Gemmatimonadales bacterium. The sequence continues at coordinate 318,608 of JAHBVU010000002.1, read as the reverse complement.
ATCTCTCCGGGAAGAACGCTCTTGATCGTGCGACTGAAGTCCCCCAGCTCCTTGATCGTAAACTCGATTCGTCGGCCGTCGCGATCGGGGCTCGACGAAAACGAGAACGGATGCTCTTTCATTGCAAACGGACTGTGTCTCAGCGTGAGCCAGGCAAACTGGCCCGGCTGGAAACGCACCCCGTTGTGATTGACCGGCTCCAGGGCCAGCGTCCAGGCGTCACCGCGTTCCGGAACGACCGAGATGACCCGGTATGGCTTTCTCCGCAGCAACCACGGCCTGACCAAGCGGATCCACGCCACTACGGCAATCAGCGATGCCCCGATGACCAGCCATAGCGCCCTCGCCCAGGGGCTTGCCACGTAGTAACCCACGCCGTGCACATGCCATAGGGCCAGACCGACCGCGACAATGGCGAGGATCGTGTGTCCCACCCGCCAGAGGTCATACTCGAGACCGAGCTGCCGGCGCAGCAGGGAAGACACTGCCAGGCCAGCCACCGCAGCGAGCGAAAGCGTACCGGCGGTGATGTGCCACGGCGCCGTCATTGGGTTGAAGAGCGCCGCGACAGCTGGGTTCGATATCCAGAGCAGCGCCGGATGCGCTACCAGAACGATCAGGGCAACGATGCCGAGGTACCGGTGGAAGTAGTAGATGAGATCGATGCCATATGGGGCGGTGGCGCGCCGGAACCGGGCAGTCAGAAAGAACTGCACGCCGAGCATTGCCAGGCCCCCGAAGCCCAGTGCAATCCCCACGTCCCAGACGACGCCACCCCCAGGCGAGGTCGGGTCGATGAAGAGTACGAGCAGCGGTGTCACCACCAGGGCAACGTAAAGAGCGATCCAGAGAACACCCGTGGCAGCGGGCGTTTCACGCACACGCCGCCAACGGGACTGCATCGCTTCAGCTCTCCGACGGGCGGTAGGGAACCACCGCGACGCTCATCGGCGCCCCATGCACCACGCCACTCGACACCGAACCGTGCCACCAGCGTTGAAACCCCTTGCGCTGGTGGCTGCCGACCACCACCAGGTCGGCGTGCATGCCCTCGGCTTCCTGCACCAGGTGTATGTCGGTGCGGCCGATCGCCGGCTTGACGGTCAGAGTGGCCGAGATGTCGCCGATTGCCGGCGCCGTAGCCAGACGGAGCTCTTCCAGCAGCTGACTGCGGGTACTGGGGTGGAGTTCGATGCCGGTTCCGGGGCCCGACGCCTCGGCTCGGCGATTCTCCAATCCCGGGGTCACCAGCTGCGCAACAGTCAGGTTGACGGTGCCGAGACGCCTGAGACTCGCCGCCCAGCGAAGGGCATGATTGGTACTCTCCCCTCGTTCGAAGCCGGTGAGAACTCGAAGGGGAGCGCTCTTCTCGAGCCACGCGACGAACGGCGCAGCGTCTCGAACGACCAGAACGGGTACCGGCGATTCCCGTGCTGTCCTGGAGGCGACGCTGCCGAGCAGCGTCAAGTCCGCCAGCCGTTGCCCGGTTGCGCCGAGCACGATGAGCTCGGCACCCCATCGGGTGGCTTCCTCGATCATGACAACGTTTGGGTCGCCCCACACCGCATTGATGCCGGTAACAGCGACACCCTGCTCCTGAAGTCGGCGGCCCTCTTTCTCGAGCTCGGTCCGTTCGGCAGTAAAGTCCCAGCGTCGGCGGGGCCCGAGACCATGAATCAGATGGAGCTCGCCTCCCGTCTGACGGGCGAGGAGGCCGGCCACCGTTGCAGCTTGCTGCCCCGGGGCTGAGAAGTCCGTTCCGCACACGATGCGCATAGTCACTCCCAAGTTCGAGGGGCGCCGGATTGTCAATGGCTTCCGCCCGGGATCGGCAGCCGACCATTACAAGTCGGATGCTTACCCGCGACTGGCACACTCCAAGATGGGCGGCACCGGATGAAGGAATGCTGAACCCGGTCTGAAGACCAAGGCGACCGCCCGCTGACGGAAGTCGTCAATTCGCGCCGTGATACTTGCGCGCCACGGCGGGCGGTGGTGGCGGCGGCTGCCAGCGCCCGGATTCAACGTCCATCCAGCGCTGAAACAGCCGGTCCGAGAACTCGAGCGAGAGCGCTCTGGCCTCGGCCTCGGGACGAGCAGCGTGCATTTCGCGGTACAGGCCGGAGAACGATTGCGTTGCCACGCCAATCAGGGCCACCAGGCCGCGATAGGCGCTCTTGAAATCCTGCGCCACGAACTCGACCGTGTTGTCCCGGTAGTTGATTCCCGGAACGCCCTCGAGCACGCGCAAGCTGGCTGGGGGTACGGCATGCAGGGCCGCGGTGATCGGGCCTTCCAGCTTCATGACCTTGGCCTGGCCGCGATTCTCGACCGCCTGCTTGGCAGCACTCCGCATCTCCGCATGAACTTCATCGACGGGGCGGAGGATCGCCGAGTCCGCGGCCGTGGCGGTTTTGGTGACGACGTACTGGAGCCAGGGCATGGTCGAGAGATCCTGTTTCAGCTTGTCGTCACCGGTGACCATGATCATGGGTACATCGACGCGGCCCCAGCTGTACGCCACCAGCTCGGACTCGGTGATCGATTGCCCGTTGAGGCGCAGCTCGATCCCGATGGTGTAGGTATGCGACGCGAACCCGCCGCTGCCCGTCTTGGCATGCATCCCGACGGCCACCACGGCGTCGTACTGATTGGGGGCCACGACATCATCGTAGGAATGGAAGGGAGCGTCTCGAAAGACCTGCTTGGCCCGGGGGTCGAGCTCCGCCGTCAGCACATCGGGATCGGGATTGCCGCTGCCGTGGGCGTCGACGACGTGAACCACCGTTGCGCCGCCGTCGAAGAGGCCGGCGATGACGGCATTGAGGTCGGCGACCAGCATCTTCTGACCTCGGGCGTAGTAGTCCCGATGAACGAACCGGTAGGTGCGTGGATCGTCCTGGCCGGCCAAGCCCTCCATATCATGATAGACCAGCACCCGAACGGCCTGGGGCTGGGCGGCGCGTGTCGTGACAGCCCAGAGGGCACCCACGGCCAGAACCGCAATGCCACCGATCCAGAGTGCGGTTCGCGCAGTGCGACTGTTCATCGAACAACTCCTTTGCCGGACCAGCCGGCGTCGAGGAATGACAGCTTTCGATCAGCGTGAAACTTCGGGCCGAATCCACCCTGCGGCGCGGTACTTCCACCAACCAAGCAGTTCATACAGCCAGAGCCCGAACGCAGCCGACCGGTCGGCAGGGGCGCCCAAATGGCCCCACGCGATGGTGCGGTCTGGACTGGGTCGACAGACGACGGCAAACCCGACCGCCTCGAAGGACGCGCAGGCGCGTCGGGTATGGGTCGGTGAGGTCACCAGGACGATGGACGTCCAGCCGTGGGACTTGGCGAGTTCCGCAATGCGCAGCGCCTCGGTACGTGTCGAGCCGACATCAGGCACGATATGAAGCTCCGGCGTGGTTCCTGAGCCAGCCACGATGGCGCGCTGGTCTGAATCGGACCGCACATCGGGCCGGTCGTCCCATTGGATGCTCGAGAGGATGAGGCGATTGGAGACGCCCAGCTGATGAAGTCGAATGCCTTCTCGCAATCGGTCGAGGCCAGGCGGATTGATCAGGCCGTCGGTATTGACCGACGCCGAAAGCACGACGATACCGTCGACCGGGGCGGCTGGCAGGGGATCCTCCCGAATAAACTGGCGGGCCCACCTGGACGGCGCGGGGATCTGCTCGACCACGAGGAGCAGGAGGAGCGCAAGACCGGCGGTCCCGGCCAGCCACCGCACCAAACCCATCCCCCCGAGCAACATACCCGCCGCAAATAATGCCGCATGCCAGGCCGGGAACGTCATCCCGATCAGGCTGTCGATCCCCATGGCGTGCAGCGGATAGAGTAAGCCTGCGGTGGCAACCGCGCCCAATCCTGCCTGTGCTGCAGACTGTCTGACCCTGGGGTTCATCGTCGGACCGCCTGGCGATTCTGTGGGTCCCGCAACATTATTCGCCAGCCTTCATCGGAAGTCCCATGCGCATCGCGCTCTTTGCCACCTGTGTGGTCGATCAGGTACTGCCCGACATTGGCCTGGCAGCGCTCACCGTGCTCGACCGGATCGGGTGCTCGGCCGAGTTTCCCGCGGCCCAGACCTGCTGCGGGCAGCCGTTCTATAATGCGGGGCATCGTGGTGAAGCGGCCAAGCTCGCCCGCGCGACCGTAAAGATACTCGATGATTTCGACGCCGTCGTCGTGCCGTCTGGATCATGCGCAGCCATGATCCGGGTTCACTACGCCGACCTGCTCCCCGCCGGAGACCCGAGTCACGATGCCGCCCGATCCGTGGCGGCCAAGACGTTCGAATTCAGCGAGTTCGTCAGTCAGCAGCCGCGAGCGGCAGAGCTCACGTCCGCCTGCGCCGCCCGCGTCACGATGCACGACGGGTGTCACTCGCTCCGGGAACTCGGTGTGCGAGATCAGCCTCGGCGCTTGCTCCGCAAGGTGGAGGGATGTGAGCTCGTCGAGCTGGACGATCGGCAGGCGTGCTGCGGTTTCGGCGGCAGCTTCTCGGTGTCCTTCGACAGGATCTCGGCCAGCATGGGCAACGCGAAAGTCGACGCCATCGCGGCCACCGGGGCGGAGGCTGTGGTGTCCTGCGATCCATCCTGCCTGCTCCAGATCAAGGGCATTCTCGATCGGCGCGGCCTGGACGTCGAAGTGCTTCATCTCGCCCAGGTGCTCGCCGCTGATCCGGGCGCGCCATGAAGCCTGCCGCCGAGCGGTTCCATGAGCAGGCTGATCGCGCGCTCGACCTGGTCCAGCTTCAGGGTGCATTGCATCGCACCACCTCCCGGTTCGTCGACCTCCGGCTTGCGGCGGTGGCCGAGCGGCCCGATTGGGAATCGCTCCGTGCTCGCGCCCGCGCGGCACGCCTCGAAGCCATCAGCAACCTCGATCGTTACCTGACCCAGTTCGAAGCGAGCGTCCAGGCCAACGGCGGCACGGTCTGGTGGGCCCGCACGGCGGAGGAGGCGTGCCAGCACGTCACGGCCATCGCCCGGCGTCGCGGCGTCACGATTGCGGTCAAGAGCAAGTCGATGGCGACCGAAGAGATCGGTCTCAATCAGGCACTCGAAGCAGCGGGTGTCACCCCGGTCGAAACCGATCTGGGTGAGTACATCATCCAACTGGCCCACGACACGCCGTCGCACTTTCTGGCGCCGGCAATCCATTGGACCAAGGAGCGAGTCGGCGATCTCTTTGCCCGAACGCTGGACGTGCCGCTGACGACCGAGCCTGGCGAACTGACCGCCATCGCCCGCCGAACCTTGCGCAAGCGATTCCTGACCGCCTCGATGGGCATCACCGGCGCCAACTTTGCTGTGGCCGAGACGGGGTCGATCGTGGTGGTGGAGAACGAGGGCAATGCTAGGCTGTCGACCTCACTGCCGTCGGTGCACGTGGCCGTGATCGGCATCGACAAGATCGTGCCGCGCTTCGCGGATCTGGACCCGCTGCTCAGCGTGCTGCCGAGGAGTGCGACCGGTCAGCGCCTGTCGAGTTACGTCAGTATTCTGAATGGGATGCGCCGACCCGGCGAGACCGACGGTCCGGAAGAGTTCCACGTCGTGCTGCTGGACAATGGCCGCTCACGCTTGCTGGCAGATCCGGAGGCGCGGGAGTCGCTGCTGTGCATTCGCTGCGCAGCCTGTCTTGGCGTCTGTCCGGTCTATCGCCGCGCGGGCGGGCACGCCTACGGGTGGGTCTACCAGGGACCGATCGGTGCTGTCGTCACGCCCGGATTGCTCGGCGTGGAGGCGGCCAAGGAACTGCCCTTTGCGTCGTCGCTCTGCGGCGCCTGTCGGGACGCCTGCCCGATCAAGATCGACATCCCGAGGATGCTACTTCACTTCCGGAAGGAAGCGGCTGCGCTGCCGCCCGAACCCGGGACCGTCGGGCGCTGGCCGCTTCGGCTGGCGGCCTGGATCATGGCCTCGCCGGTCCGGTTTCGCCTGGCCGGCCGGATGGCGTATTGGCTGCAGCGTGCTGCCGGAGGAGGCCAGTGGCTGGCGCCGGGACCTGCTGCCGGCTGGGCGCGATGGCGCTCGGTTCCACAGCTGGCGGCCCGTCCGCTTCGCGATCTGGTGAGGGATCGATGAGCCGCGATCGGATTCTGGCCGACGTTCGTGCGGCACTCCTTCGAGTCATGCCGCCACCGCACCATCACCCGCACCCGGCCTGGCCGGTGGCAGCACCCGGGTCATGGTCATCGCTGCTGGCGCAGTTTCGCGAGCGGTTCGAGGGGCTGGGCGGCCAGTGGCACCCGGCGGGCGACCGTGCCGCTGTCGATGCGCAGCTGGTCGCAATTGCTCGGCAGTATGCGGGAGCCGTCTGGGTGGCGCGCGATCCCGACGGACTGCTCGATCGGCTCGGCGTTGCGGATACGCTGGTGGCGGCTGGGGTGGAGGTGGTGCGCGGCTTCGAGGGGCCTGAACACGCCGATCGCTTGGGGCTTTCGATTACCGCAACCACCGCGGCGATTGCCGAGTCGGGTACTTTTGCGCTGATTCCGAGTCCGGGGCAGGGGCGGCTGTCGAGTGTGATTGCCCCGGCGCACCTGACCGTCCTCGATCCGGCGCGGGTTGTGGCCACCTTGGGCGACTTCATCCGGCAGGCCGCAAGTGCGCTCGGCAGTCGACAGGCCAGCGCAGCCGTACTGGTGACCGGCCCCAGCCGCACCGCCGACATCGAGGGACAGCTGCTGGTGGGGGTCCATGGCCCGGGGCGGGTGCACTGTCTGCCCGTGGGCGGGGCCTGACCCGTCTACCGGACCCGTCTATCTTTCGACCCCAGGGCGCCCGTAGCTCAGTTGGATAGAGCAACAGCCTTCTAAGCTGTGGGTCGCAGGTTCGACTCCTGCCGGGCGCGCTGCACCATTTGCAATCGCTACGAACCCCGCACGTCGAGCACTCGACCCCCGCACGCCAGAGAGCCCAGGGCAACGATGGGAGCGGAAGACCCTCCGGACGCAGGCCGCGATTCGTTCAGCTCCCCGCCAGAATCTGATGCGATTCGGGTCGAGGACGTCAGCTTTCGCTATCGTGGCGCACCCCGCGACGCTGTCGATTCGGTCGGGCTCTCGGTGGCCCGTGGAGAGATCGTCGGACTGCTGGGCCCCTCGGGCGCCGGCAAGAGCACGCTGCAAAGGGTGCTGACCCGGCAGCTGCGCGATTATCGCGGGCAGGTGTCGGTCCTCGGCCGGTCGCTGCCGTCCTGGGGGCAGGAGTACTTCGAAGCGATCGGCGTTGGTTTCGAGCTGCCCAATCACTACCTCAAGTTCACCGCGTACGAGAATCTCCGCTTCTTCGCCTCGATGTACCGCAAGGCGTGCCAGGACCCCATGGAACTCATGGCGAGGGTGGGACTGGAACGGGCCGCGCATGCCAGAGTCGAGACATTCAGCAAAGGGATGCGGATGCGGCTCAACTTCGTGCGCGCCATTCAGCACGACCCGGAAATTCTCTATCTCGACGAACCGACCGCGGGGCTCGATCCCGTCAACGCGGGGATCGTGAAGGGGCTGATTGCCGAGTTGCGGTCGCGCGGCAAGACGGTCGTGCTGACCACGCACAACATGCACGACGTCGACGAGCTCTGCGATCGCGTTTCGTTTCTGATCGGCGGACGCCTCGTCGCGATGGATGCACCCGCCGTGCTCAAAGCGCGCTACGGTCGTCGTGTGGTGCGAGTCAGGCACGGGGCTGACCACCGCGAGGAGCAGACAGAGTTTCCACTGGACGGCTTGGCGGACAATCCAGGCTTTCTGGCCCTCCTCCGCGCCGGCAACATTCGCAGCATCCACAGCCAGGAGGCCACCCTCGATCAGGTCTTTGTCGACGTGACGGGTACTTCGCTCGATGGAGTCGCCGAGCCGTGAACGCCGATCGGCTTCAGCGACTCGTGCTGTGGGACATCCGAGTCCAGGCCCGCGAGCGGATCTATCTCTTCACTGCCGTGACGACGGCCGCGTTCGCCCTGATCGCCATTCTGCTCCCTGACGAGGCGCCGGTCACGATCATCACTGGCATCCTGTTGCTGGATCCGTCCGTGGTCGGTACCGGGTTTGTCGCCGCACTGGTGCTGCTCGAACGATCGCAGTCGACGCTCCCGGCCCTGGCCGTAACGCCGGCTGCGCCAGCTGAGTATGTCACGGCCAAGCTGTTCACGTTCACGACCCTGACGGTTGTCGGAGGGCTGGTCATCATGGCTGCGTGGGCCTGGCCCGCCCCGATTCCGTTGCTCATCAGAATGGTCGTCGCGCTGACCTGTACTGGCGCAGTGGCGGTCCTTGCTGGGCTGGTGATCGTTGCGACCGCTCAGTCGCTCAACCATGTGATCGCCCGGTTGATTCCAGTCTCGATCGTGACCTACCTCCCGCTCCTGGCTCACTTCGGTCTCGTCGATGGCTGGTTTGCCTGGGTTCTGTTCGGTCTCAACCCGGGGCATGCCATGCTGCGCGCCACGCTGTGGGCTGCGGACCCTGCGGCGGTCTCACCGATCGAGGCCGTCTACGCGTTCGGCTACCTGGCATTGCTCGGCTCGGTCCTGTTCCGACACGCCGTGAGGCTGCATACTGACACCCTCGGCAGAACGGGTGGGTAACGTGTCCGGAGGGTCGCCCAGCCTCAGCCTGCTTCGACATGACCTGGCGAGTATCCGCCGAGATCAGGTTCTGCGGAACATTGTCGGCCTCATGCTGGCCATCCTGCTCATTGCAGCGCTGATTCGGCACCTGGGGTTGTTCGCTGCCTGGTGGACCAATCTGCAGATCCTGGTGTTGCTCGGCTACGGCCCGGGCATCGGCTACCTGACGGCCATGCTCCTCGTCGACGAGCGAGACAGCGGCGTCGACCGAGCTCTCCAGGTGGTGCCCCTTCCGATCACCGCGATTCTGGGGCTTCGGCTGAGCCTCGCGTACGGGTTCGTAGTCAGCTACGCAGTCCTCCTGGTGCTTGCCACGCGGATGATCGAGCTACCCGTTTTGCTTTGGATGGCGCCGATCCTGTCACTGTCGCTCGGCAGCATCTGGACCACGGTGACGGTACCTGCGCTGGCCCGCGACAAGGTCCAGGCGCTCGGACTCTTCAAGGGCCTCAACCTCTACGTTCAGATTGCGGCGCTCTACCTGTTCCTGCCGCGTGACGCCTGGTACTCGGACCTGCTGCTCGTCACGCCGGCCACCTGGGCGGTCAGGTCCATCCTGGCACTCGCCGATGGTGATGTGCTGGCCGGGTATCTCTGGGCCGCGAGCGGCGCGCTTCTCTGGCTGGTCCTAATCAGAGTGTCCCTGGGAGGCTTCCTTCGCCGCCAGGCCCGGGATCCGTAGCTGGGGAGTCCGCTGTGCCGCTGGTATGCAGCAGGCCTTCCGGCCGTGTATCTTGCCGGGTCCCGTTCCGCCCTGTCCACAGCCCTCCGACCCCCGCTGATGACCTGTCACCATTCCGTCGTTTCGTTGCCATCGGTCGACCTGCCGGTGGGCAGCCCGATGCGGCGCTGACGAGGGCAGGCCATGCTGCGTCCGACCAGGGCCGACATCCGGTCCTTGCTCGCCCTCGCGACACCAATTGCCACGGTGCAGGTCGGCCTCATGTTCATGGGCGTCGTCGACACCGCCATGGTGGGCCGCTTCTCGGCTGAGGCGCTGGCAGCCACGGGGGCGGCCAACATCTGGTTTTTCATGGTGACCACGATCGGGATGGGGTGTATTGCCGCCCTGGCCCCCGTGATCGCCCAGGCCTACGGCGCCCACGATGACCTCGGCGTGACCCGGGGCGTCCAGCGCGGCTTCGTGATCGCGGTGCTCGTCACCGTGGTGGCGGCGCTCGCCTACCTGACCCTCGAGCCGATCTTGCGCTTGACGGGCCAGGCGGAGGAGATCATCCCGCTTGCCGGCGGGTACATGCGCTGGACGCTTCCGGGGGTGTTCCCGTACTTCGGCTTCATGGTCCTGCGCGAGATGCTGCAGGCGCAGGGCATTCTTCGGCCGCTGCTGGTTGCCATTGTCGCCGCCAACCTGCTCAACGCCCTGGTCAACTGGGTTCTCATCTTCGGGCATTTCGGGTTTCCGGCACTGGGCGTCACCGGCGCGGCCGTGGCGACAACCGTCAGCCGGTGGGCCATGTTTTTGGGGTTGGCCTTGCTGGTTCGGGTCCACCTGGTTCCGCGGATCCGTCCCTGGCGGGCCGAGTCCTGGCACTGGCAGCCGCTCCGCCGGATGCTCATGATCGGACTGCCGGTTGGCTTCCAGATCCTCTTCGAGTATGGGGTCTTCGGCGGCGTGGGCCTGCTGATGGGGCGGATCAGTGCCCAGGCACTGGCGGGCCACCAGATCGCCCTCAACATGGCCGCCGTCGCCTTCATGGTGCCGCTCGGCATTGGGTCGGCGGCCGCCGTCATGGTCGGTCGGGCCATCGGCGCTGGTCGACCGGACGACGCCCGGCGCGGAGCCGTGGCGGCCCTGATCATCGGGGTGTCGTTCATGGCGCTGACGGCGCTGGTTTTCGTCACCTTTCCGGTGTCACTCTCGGGACTCTACACCAACGATGCCGCCGTCCTGACCATCGCGGCGACGCTGCTGCCCCTGGCTGGGCTGTTCCAGGTCTTCGATGGCACCCAGGCGGTCGCTCTGGGAGCCCTTCGGGGAGCAGGAGACACCCGGGTTCCTGTACTGATCAACTTGTTTGGTTACTATCTAATAGGGCTGCCGGTGAGTCTCTGGCTGGGGTTCCGGCAGGGGCTGGGTCCCCCGGGTCTCTGGTGGGGCTTGGTCGTGGGGTTGATGGTCGTGGCGGTGGTCCTGGTCGTTCGGGTCAAGATCCGGCTCGGCCGGGTCCTGACCCGGGTCGTGATCGACGCCCCCGGGCACTGATCGATCATCGCACGCGCAGCTAGGTTGAGATTCGTTCATTCGTTCCTGTCGGAGGCTTTACCATGGCAACGCAGGTCCTTCCCGAGACCCAGGTCGACACCTTCCCGATCAACGGGACTGACTACATCGAGTTCTACGTCGGCAACGCCAAGCAGTCGGCGATCTACTACCAGACGGCCTTTGGCTTCACCCTTAAGGCATACCGCGGCCCGGAAACCGGCGTCCGAGACCGCGCCAGCTACCTGCTCGAGCAGAACAAGCTGCGCTTCGTCCTGACTACGCCGCTCGGTCCGGACGGCCCGATTGCTGAGCATGTCCGGGCGCACGGCGATGGCGTTCGAGACCTGGCGTTCTGGGTCGACGATGCGCGTGATGCCTTTGCCAAAGCGGTGGAGCGAGGGGCCGAGGCGGTCCAGGAGCCGACGGTTCTGTCGGATGCCGATGGCGAGGTCGTCATTGCTGCCATCAAGACCTACGGCGACACCATCCATTCCATCGTCGAGCGGAGGAACTACCGAGGCGTTTTCCTGCCCGGGTTCAAGCCGGCCAGTTCGCCGCTTGTCACCGCCAGCACCGGGCTCCTCTACGTCGATCACTGCGTCGGCAACGTCGAACTCGGACGAATGAACCACTGGGTTGCGTTCTATGAGCGCGTCCTCGGTTTCCACAACCTGCTCTCCTTCGATGACAAGGATATCAGCACCGAGTATTCCGCCCTGATGTCGAAGGTGATGTCGAATGGCAACGGCCGAATCAAGTTTCCGATCAACGAGCCGGCGGCAGGCAAGAAGAAGTCGCAAATCGATGAGTATCTCGATTTCTACGGCGGCCCTGGTGTCCAGCACTGCGCGCTGGCAACCAATGACATCGTCGCGACCGTTCGCGACCTTACCTCGCGCGGCGTGCCATTCCTGACGGTGCCGACGAGTTACTACGACACGCTGCTCGACCGAGTGGGGCCGATCGATGAAGATCTCGAGCCGCTCAAGGAGCTCGGCATCCTGGTCGATCGGGACGACGAGGGCTACTTGCTCCAGATCTTTACCAAGCCGGTGCAGGATCGCCCGACCTTGTTCTACGAGATCATTCAGCGCAAAGGTGCCAAGAGCTTCGGCAAGGGCAACTTCAAAGCGCTCTTCGAAGCCATCGAACGGGAGCAGGCGCTCCGAGGCAACCTGTAATGCCAGTCTATCATACCCTCGGCCGGGTGCCGAAGAAGCGGCATATCGCCTTTCGGAAGCCCGACGGCGGGATTTACCAGGAGCAGCTTGTCGGCAACGAGGGCTTCACCGGCGTGGCGTCGCTGCTGTACCACATTGCTCCGCCCACGACGATCAAGGCGATTCGCAAGCTGAAGGATGTCCGGTACGAGGAGGAAGCCGATCCGGTCTTCAAACATCGCCACTTTCGCACAGCGCAGCTGGCAGAGGGGGGCAGCCCAACGCTCGATCGGACGCCGCTGCTTTTCAACAACGATTGCGCCCTGCTGTTTGCCAGACCGACCGTGGCCGACACGCATTTCTATCGCAACGCGCAAGCCGATGAGGTCGTCTACATCAGCCAGGGGTCCGGGGTACTGGAGTCGCAGTTCGGTGACCTGCCGTACGGGGAAGGTGACTACCTGGTCATCCATCGTGGCATCATGCACCGCTTCAAAATGGATCCGGTGCCGCACCGACTGCTGATCATCGAAAGTCGCGGCTATGTCCGGACCCCGAAGCGGTACCGCAACGAGTACGGCCAGATCGTCGAGGGCGCACCGTACTCCGAGCGCGATTTTCGGGTGCCGCGTGAGCTCAAGACCTACGACGAGCGGGGCGATTTCCCGATCATCGTCAAGCAGCACGACACCTTGAACGAGTTCATTCTCGACCACCACCCGTTCGATGTGGTGGGCTGGGACGGCATGTTCTATCCCTGGGCGTTCAACATCCACGACTTCGAGCCGATCGTCGGGCGGATTCATCAGCCGCCTCCGGTTCACCAGACCTTTCAGGGCGACGGGTTCGTGGTGTGTTCGTTCTGCCCGAGGCAGTACGACTTCCATCCGGAAGCGGTGCCCGCTCCGTACAATCACAGCAACGTCGACTCGGACGAAGTGCTCTACTACGCCTCGAGCGAGTTCATGAGCCGCAAGGGGATCGAGTACGGCAGCATCACCTTGCACCCGGACGGCATTCCGCATGGTCCGCATCCGGGCCGAATGGAAGCCAGTATCGGCGCCAAGGAAACCAACGAGCTGGCAGTCATGGTCGACACCTTCCGGCCGCTCAAGACTGCTCGGCAAGCAGCGCCCATTGAAGATCCGAAGTATCAGTTCTCGTGGATCGAGGCCGGCGAAGGCTTCAATCCGCCGACCAGCTGATCCTCCAACGCCCCTTGCCAAGGACGACTCCGATTCGATGCTAGCCCTACTTGCGCTCCTGGCCGTGCAGCAGCCGGCCACTCCGCAGCTGCCCGCGAGCCCGATTGCCAAGCTGGTGATCACGCCGGGCACCAACGTTACCATGACTGCGCAGGATACCTTGCGGCTCACCGCTACGCCTCTTGGTGCGGACGGAAAGCCCGTTGCCGGCGTCAGGATCTCGTTTGTCGGGCAGGGGGCCTACTTCGAAGCCCGGGTCGATCCGACCGGCCTGATCGAATCGGGGTCGACCGGGTCGTTCCAGGTCCTCGCCACGGCGCACGTGCCTGGCTCCCGTCCGGTGCGCGAGATGATCAAGGTCAACATGGTCGCCGGGCCGGCCGCGAGTATCGCGATCGCTCCTGCCGTCCGATCGGTGATTGCCGGGCAGCGGCTCCGGCTCGAGGCGGCTGTCTACTCCGCCGCCGGCGACCGTCGCAACGAAGCGGCACGCTGGTCGAGCTCGGCGCCGAATGTGGCGTCCGTGCGGGCTGACGGGCTTCTCGAAGCGAAAGCTGCGGGAACGACTCGGATCACCGCTCGGGCGGGAAGCGCCGAACAGTCGTTCACGCTGCAAGTCGTGGCGAACACGGTCGCCGCCCTGCAGATCACGCCCGAGATGAGCGAAGTGCGCAGCGGTGATGTGGTGCGCTTCAAGCTCGTTGCGACCGATCGTGCCGGGAAGGAGATCACCGGGTTCACGCCCCAGTGGAGCTTTGCGCCAGGCCACGGGGTGATCGATTCAGACGGTTCATTCGTCGGCTATGAGGCGGGGACCTATCTCGTTACGGCGAGCATCGGCAGCCGCTCCGCCGAGGCGACGGTTACGGTGACGCCGCGCGACGTGCGGCGCCCGGCGACGGTGGTCGGTCGGTTGCCGCGCACCAGGTTCAACACGGAGGAAGTCTGGATCCACCCGAGCGGGGATTATGCCTACCTCGGCTCGGGCGGCGGCGGCGACGTTCTCTACACCGTCGATATTCGCGATCCTGCCAATCCGGTCGTCACCGATTCGCTCGTGGTCAACACCCGACGCGTCAACGACGTGATGTCGACGCCGGATGGCAAAGCCATCGTGTTCACTCGCGAAGGTGCCAGCGACCGGAAGAACGGCATCGTGATTGCGTCGACCGAAGATCCCGCGCACCCCAGGATCATCGCGGAGTATACGCACAACCTGACGGCCGGCGTGCACTCGACCTTCATCTACCGGCAGGAGAAGTACGGCACGCACGTCTACCTTACCAACGATGGTACCGGGGCGCTCCACATCATCGACATTTCTGATCCCGCCAATCCGCGCGAAGCCGCCGTCTGGAAGACGCCGCGTCCGGACGCGGGACGCTCGCTGCATGATGTCGACGTCCAGGACGGCCTGCTCTACGCGAGTTACTGGAACGATGGCCTCGTCATTCTCGATGTTGGCAACGGCATCAAGGGCGGCAGCCCGACCAATCCGCAGTTCGTCAGCCAGTTCAAGTACGACCTCAACGCCATGTATCGCGACGTGGAGGCCACGGGCGGTCCCGGTTTCATTCGAGGCACCCATACCGCCTGGCGCTACAAGGACTATGTCATCATCGCGGACGAGGTCTTCCCGGCCACCCCCGTCAAAGGCGCCAAGGACGCGGCCGCCGGTCGCGCCTACGGCCGGCTGCAGGTGGTCGATGTCTCGGATCTGATGAATCCGAAGGCGGTCGCCTGGTACGAACCGGAGTATGGCGGCGTTCACAACGTCTGGGTCGCTGGCGATACCCTCTATCTGGGTGCCTACAATGCTGGTTTCCGGGTCTTCGACATCTCGGGTGAACTCAAGGGCGATCTGCGTGCCCAGGGACGCGAGATGGCGCACGTCAACACGGCGGACATGAACGGCCGGGTTCAGAACAGTGCAATGACCTGGGGTGTCGTGGTCAATCCGAAGGATGGCCTTGCCTATGTCAACGACATGCACAACGGTCTCTGGATCATTCGGATCGAGCCGAGACCCCGAGAACTGACGCCCTAGACGCCGATGGCTCCGTTCTACTATCGCATGACGGACGGAATCCGGATTTCCGTCCGTCCCGCTTACCTGCGCGGACAGTCTCGTCCGACGCTCGGGCACTTCGTCTTTGCCTATACGGTCAGGATCGAGAACGTCGGTACGGTCCCCGCGCAGCTGCTGAGCCGGTTCTGGCGGATTCACGATTCGGTGGGGGGCGGTGAAGACCACGAGGTGCGCGGCGATGGTGTGATCGGGGAGCAGCCTTGGATTGCGCCAGGTGCGGTTCACACGTATCAAAGCTACTGCATTCTCAAAAGCCCCTCCGGCTATATGGAGGGGCACTATGAGTTCCAGCGGGAGGACGAGTCCACCTTTCAGGCGCCAATCCCTCGGTTCGATCTTGCCGCCGGTGCGCAGGCCGATCGACGCTGAGGTTCAGTTGATCGTCTGCAGTTGGAGTCCTCGCCCAGTCGGACCGAATCAACGGTGCAGACCGTCGTCTGCCGACCGCTTTCGCAGGTCAGACGCATCCCGGCGGTTAGCAGGCCAGCCGGGCGATCCGAAACTGCCGCGATTCCGAGCACCAGCAGAACCCCGGTGGAGCGTAGCATCAGGTCGGCTCGACTTCCCTGAGCTCGACCCATCCGAATTTGAGATGTGGACAACTCCGAGCAATCTCGACGGCTTCGTCATAATCCCTGGCCTGGACAAAGAACAGCCCTCCGACGATTTCGCTGACCTCGGCATACGGGCCATCGGTGACGATACCGCCCTTGAGGTGCTTGCCCCCCTCGTCCCGCAGCTTCTTTCCGCCGGTGATCTTGCCTGCGGCGCCCATCGCCTCGCGCCACGCGATGTACTCCTGAATGATTCCCTCGATATCGGCAGGTGAGGCCGCCGCAAACGCGGTCGGATTCTCCCAGAGCATCATCACATACTCCGCCATCGGGACCTTCTCCTCGCAGTAGGTTGTCGGGCCGGGTGAACCCTGCCGTCTGTATTCCTTACGACGGATCGACGGGCTCAGAACCGACATCGGTCCCGATCACCCGAACCAGCGCGGCTTCCATGAGCCGCCGCACCCCCGGCGCGACCGCCATTTCGAGCGCCCGGCGGTACCAGGCCGCGGCGTGAGCGTGATTGCCTGCCTGCTCCCAGCAATGAGCCATCGCTGCCAGATAGGCCGGATCGTTCTCGCTCCCGGCCAGGTTCTCGAGGGCTTCGAGACCGATGCGGGGGCCATCCCGCTCGCCGACCGCAATGGCCCGGGCGAGTCGGGCCGTACGGGTCGGCCACTGCTCGAGCAGCGCGTCGTACAGGCCGATGATTCGAGTCCAGTCCGTCTCGCGATAGTGCGTGGCTACGGCATGACATGAGGCAATCTCGGCCTCCAGGTGATACCGGGTCAGCGTTGGTCCGGTCGAGCGGCGCAAGTGGTCGAGCCCGAGAGCGATCGCCCTGCGGTTCCAGCGCTGCCGGTCTTGATCGCGGAGTGACTGGAACGCTCCCGCGTCGTCGAACCGCGCATCGAACCGGGACAGGTGGAATGCGAAGAGCGAAGCCAGCGCATGCGCCGGCGGCGAGGCGGTGGCCGGGTCGGCCAGCATACGGTGAGTCAGTCGGAGCGCCTCGATGCATAGCTCACGACGAAGGCCGGTTGGTGCCGTCAAGGACGAGTACCCCTCGCTGAACATTCCGTAGAGCACCTCGAGTGCGACCGCGCTCCGACGGGTCAGCTCGGCCGGTGCGAGGTCGAGGCTGACCCCCGAGGTTCGCAGGCTCCGTTTGGCCCGCACCAGGCGCTGGTCGACGGCGTCGGGAGCCGCGCCCAGCAGCCGCGCGATCTCCGCAACCGAAAAGCCCGCTGCGATCTTGAGCGTCAACGCCACCTGCGAGTCGGCACTCAGCGTCGGGTGACAGCAAAGCATCACCAGGCGGAGCTCGTCGTCGCCGTCGTCATCGGTGCGGGCTTCTTGACCAGGGTCGTGCACGGGGTCCACGCCGACTGCATCCAGGGAGTCTGGCTCGACTCGCCGAAACTGGTCGACCATCCGATTCCAGGCGGCGCGATAGAGCCAGGCGACGGGATCGACTGGCCGGCTACCCCGGATCCCCCAGGTGCGCAGCGCAGCGACGAAGGCGTCTTGTACGGCATCCTCGACGAGTCCCAGGTGTTCCGGGCCGACACGCTTGGTAAGCACAGCAACCAGGTGCCGGGAGGCTGCCCGGGCGTCGATGCCCTGGGTGAGTGGGTTCGCTACTTCTGGGCCATCCATAGCTAGCGCGGCGTCACCACGACCGCGCCGGTGGCAGAGCGCCCGAGGGAGTCTGCCGGGGCAAACGACCAGTTCGCGCTGGTGATGATCAGGCGGATCCGCAGGGTTGCACCGCGCACGTCGACCATGATCGGTTCGGCCCGTGCCCGTTCATCGACCGCGTGGCTGCTCAGCGGCACCAGGGCAGGCTCGAGCGCGGCAAAGACGGGCAGGATCGCTTCGACCGAATCGCCCCGATAGACCACCACCTCGCCTGCCGCAGTTCGTGGCACAAACGACAGCACCTGGTCGAGATAGCGAATACGGAAGGGGCGGAGCAGGGCGCGGTCGAGATACCAGCGCCCCTCGCCGGCCACCGCGACGCCCCCGCTCACCAGCGTATCGACGGAGGAGATCTCGAACATGGCGTAGCGTTCGCCGCTGCCGGGGGCTCCCGAGCCGTAACGGTCGACGCCGAGGCGGGCGAGCGCCGAGTCGACGGCCCCTGACCGGTGCCAGCCAGCCGCGAGGGTCGGATCCAGGCCAGCCGCACCAGCGACCGCACCAGCGCCGTGGGCCTGCTCCAGGTACATCAAAATGGCGACCACTTCTCGGCGGTCCTCTTCAGGGAGGGTCTGTCCGGCAGGGAGCGGTAGCGGCGTCCGGTCGAGGATGGCCGTCAGCCGCTGGGTCTGGCTGCGCCGTGACATTGCCGTCATGCCCCAGGGGCCGATCAGCGTCAGCAGAGTCACGACCGCCAGCGACACCGGAATCAAGGCAATCTGCCGGGAACGAGTTGCTCCGAAGTAGAGGGCAATGGCGGTCATCCAGCCGGCGAGGACCAGCAGGGTGTAGCGGGGCTCGGTGAGGCCATACTGACCGATCCGCTTCCCGACGGCGAGCAGCAGCATGATCAGCGCCGGCAGCAGCGCCAGGAAATACCAGCGGGCATACCCGCTGATCCATCGCTCCTCGGCGCGATCGCGGAGCGGGTGCACCAGCAGCAGCGCCAGGGTGCCGATCACCGACACGCTCGACACCAGGTAACCGATCCAGCCGCTGGGCCAGCTCTGGGTGGCCAGG